>NZ_JANOCG010000201.1:0-4197 GCF_031412075.1 Rhizobacter sp. | reverse complement strand
GTTGAGCAGCCAGGAGAGGTCTCGCAGCACCGCTTCGCGGATCTGCGACTTGTTCATCATGCGAACGTCGTCGGCTTCGACCTGCGACTGCGGGTTGAAGTCCGTCAGGCGATCCAGCAGGGCGGGCTGAAGCCGGTCACGCAGGTTCATGTGGCGGGAGTCAGCTTGATCTCACGCGCTTCCAGCAAACCCATCTCGGCGCTGCTGGTCGAAAGAATTCGCTGGCCTACCCCTGCATATTGATCCGGGCCCAGTTCCACCCACTTGGTGGCGCGGGCGAGCTTCAGAACACCATTGGGTTGCTCTCGGGTGCCGGGGTAGCAGGTCGGCACCAGCGCCACCGAATCGCCACCGTTGGTGAAGGTCAGGTGCACCGGCGCCCACACCATGTCGCGCAGGTCCTCGGGCGCTTCGACGGTGATGGCCGCGAGCGAATCGAAAGGCACCCAGGTATAGCGCCCGTTGAGCACCACTTCGAGCACCGGGCCGAGGCGCGAGTCGGCGTCGGCGATCCAGTCGAAGTTTTCGCCGTTCAAGCTGCCTGCCGTCGTGGGGGCTTGTTCGAAGGCGTTGGCGCGCAGGTGCTGTGCCTGGGCGAGGTTGCCTTGTGCCTCCTGGCCCAGCGCTTCGATCAGCATGGCCACCCAGGCGGCGGGTTGGCCGAAGACAACGGGCGTGGTCTTGCCTGCGAACACTGCGCCACGCACGGCTTCACATTTGATGGCTTCGCGGTAGGTCTGCACCATCGCGAGCGTGCCGTGGTCGAGCTCACCACACACGTCGAGCTGCGCCATGGCGCGCTCCCAGGTGCCCAGCACGCTGAGCAGCTGGAACAGGAAGACGCGCAACTTGGCGTCGCCCGGCTTCTCGCGCACCTGCGCTTGCAATGCCGCGAGGGCTTGCGCCGGGTCACCAGAGGCCAACAGTTCTTGAGGGGTGGCCATGGGCGTCAGGCGGTCATGATTTCGTCTTGGAAGCTGGTGCCTCCGCCGCGCTGGCCACTGGCCTGCTGCAGCTCGTAGTCCACCTGCACCTTGGTGAAGCTGAAGCTGATGCGCTCTACCGCGTCGCCGTTTTCGCCGCACTCGATGTCGAGCGAGTTCACACGGGCGTTGGAGAGCTTGATGGTGAAGTAGTCACGCTGGCCTTCACCGGCCTTGCGCATGGAGAGCTTGGCCTCCTTCACCTCGTCGTTGGTGGCCAGCACGCTCATCAACGCGGTGCTGGTCGCGTCGATGTGCTTGAGCACCACCAGGTCCTTGTAGCTGCGCCGGCCGGTGGCCTGCGAGGAGCCGAGCGCCGAGCTGGCGGCCAAACCCCAGCTCCAGCCTTGCACGACGATCTCTTCCTTGTGGTCGATGGCGCTGCTTTCGCCTTTGAGCTTGCCTGCGCGTTTGGTTTGCACGCTCAGGACGACGTCGATGGCGCCGCCGCCTGAAGTGGGGAGGACTGAAGGCATGATGAATCCTTTGGGAGCCGCACGATCGGGGTTGCCGACCTCACGTCACGCCACATTCCGTTCGCGCTGATCCTTCGACAAACTCAGGAGTAAATGCAAGTCGAAGTGCCGGCGCCGTGGTGCGCGCCGGCTTCGACAGGCTCAGCCCGAACGGCCTTTGGGAGAGCGCTCTCAACTGCTCCAGCTGAGAGCCCGCACGCTTATCGCGTCTCGGTGGTCGAGGTGTTCCAGCCGAACTTGACTTCACCACCCAGGCCACCCTTGTCGTCCTGGGCCTTGTAGGCGAACTCGATGTCCTTGTAGGAGCAGCGCACTTCTTCCTCGATAGCTCCTTCGGAGCCGGCCGACGGCGAAACGCCGGTGACAAACACTTCCTTCATGGTGATCACGAGGAACGCCTTCTGGCCCTCGCCCGCCTTTCGGCAGGTGACCTTGGCGTCTTTGAAGTGCTTGCCGGCAGCGCAGTGTTTGGCCAGCACGGGAGACGCCTTGTCATAGACGTGGGTGATCACGAAGTTGCCTGGCTCGGCCTTGCCACGGCCCGAGCCGCCACCGGTGCTGGCGCCGGAAGCCTGGTTCACTTCCCAGCTCCACGACAGGAGTTCGATTTCTCCCTTGTGGTCTTTGTGGGTGGCTTCGCCTTCGACGCCGTCAAACTTGATGTGGAAATCGCCGCTCATGATTGAAACTCCTAGATGGTTTGAGAAGAAAGTTGCCTGCGCTGGTTATGACGCTGAATGGCAAAAAAACCTGTCGATCGATCTGGGGAAATCTAGTTATGCCGCCTTGGCAGAAGGCAGTTTGGAGACGAGACGCAAAGACACCGTGAGCCCTTCGAGTTGGTAGTGGGGCCGCAGGAAAAACTTCGACGAGTAGTAGCCGGGGTTGCCGGGGATCTCTTCCACCGTCACTTCAGCCGCCGCGAGTGGCTTCTGTGACTTGGTGGTTTCGGACGAGTTGGCCGGGTCGCCGTCGACGTAATTCATGATCCAGTTGTTGAGCCACTTGGCCATGTCTTCCTTCTCCTTGAAGGAGCCCACCTTGTCGCGCACGATGCACTTGAGGTAGTGCGCAAAACGGCAGGTCGCAAAGAGGTAGGGCAGGCGCGCAGCCAGGTTGGCGTTCGCCGTGGCATCGGGGTCGTCGTACTCGGCCGGCTTTTGCAGCGACTGGGCGCCAATGAAAGCGGCAAAGTCGCTGTTCTTGCGGTGCACCAGCGGCATGAAGCCGTTCTTGGCGAGTTCTGCTTCGCGCCGGTCGCTGATGGCGATCTCGGTCGGGCACTTCATGTCGACGCCACCGTCATCGGTGGGGAAGGTGTGCGTCGGCAGGCCTTCGACCGAGCCGCCCGACTCGATGCCGCGGATGCGCGAGCACCAGCCATACATCTTGAAAGAACGGTTGATGTTGACCGCCATCGCATACGCCGAGTTGGCCCAGGTGTACTTGGTGTGGTCGGCGTTGGCGGTTTCTTCCTCGAAGTTGAACTCTTCGACCGGATTCGTCTTGGCGCCGTAAGGAATGCGCGCCAGGAAGCGCGGCATCGCCAGGCCGATGTACTTGGCGTCGTCACTCTCGCGCAGTGAGCGCCAGGCGGCGTATTCGGGCGTGGTGAAAATCTGCGTCAGGTTGCGTGGGTTCGCGAGCTCCTGCCACGAGCCCATTTGCGCGAGGCCCGGGTCGGCAGCAGCGATGAAGGGCGTGTGGGCGGCCGCGGCCACCTTGGCCATCTCGCCCAGCAGCTCCACGTCTTGCGGGCCATGGTTGAAGTAGTAGTCACCGACCAGGCAACCGAAGGGCTCGCCGCCGAACTGGCCGAACTCTTCTTCGTAGACGCGCTTGAAGATGGGACTCTGGTCCCAGGCCGTGCCCTTGTAGCGCTTGAGCGTCTTGCCCAGCTCGGCCTTGCTGATGTTCATCACGCGGATCTTCAGCTGCTCGTCGGTCTCGGTGTTGTTGACCAGGTGATGCAGGCCGCGCCAGGCAGATTCGATCTGCTGGAAATCAGCGTGGTGCATGATCTGATTGATCTGCGAGCTGAGCTTTTCATCCAGCTCGGCGATCATGGCCTCGATGGAGGCGACCACGTCGCTGCCGATCAGCTGGGTCTTGCTCAGCGCCTGTTGCGCCAGTGTGAGCACCGCAGCTTCAACGGCGGATTTGGCTTCGTCGCTCTTGGGCTTGAATTCCTTGTTCAGCAGGCTGGCGAAATCGCCGCCCTGGAATTCAACGCCGCTGAGGGCCGAGGATTGAGTTTGTGCTTCTGCCATGTGGGTTCTCCGTCTTCAATTTTTCCGTTCGGCCTGAGCCTGTCGAAGGGTCTGTCGGCATGCCAAAAAGGCTTCGACAGGCTCAGCCCGAACGGGGTGAGATGAGGTTTGCGCTGGTCTCGCTTACTCGGCCTTGGGTGCGTCGGCCGCCGCCGGGGCGTCGGACGCCTTCTTGGCGCTGGCCAGGCTGTTGAGCAGCGCCGGGTCCGAGATGACCTTGGCGAGCAGCTCTTCAGCACCGGTCTTGCCGTCCATGTAGGTGATGAGGTTGCTCAGCTGCTGGCGTGCGGTGAGCAGCTGGTTGAGCGAGTCGACCTTGCGTGCCACGGCAGCGGGCGAGAAGTCGTCCATGTTCTCGAAGGTGATGTCGACGCTCATGTTGCCTTCGCCGGTGAGGGTGTTGGGCACCTGGAAGGCGACACGCGGCTTCATCGACTTCATGCGGCTGTCGAAGTTGTCGACGTCGAA
>NZ_JANOCG010000200.1:0-8520 GCF_031412075.1 Rhizobacter sp. | reverse complement strand
TTCCTGCCCGGCACCGAAGAAGAAAAGATGGGCCCGTGGATGGGCGCCTTGGACGACAACCTCGAAGTGCTGTCCAAGACCGACGGTGGCGCCGGCGAGTGGGGCCGCGCGGCGACCAACGACCTGGTGCGCAGCAAGATCAAGATCAAGAGCCTGAACTTCATGCGCGGGCGCACCTTCCTGAACAAGTTCGTCATCATCGACGAGGCACAAAACTTGACGCCCAAGCAGATGAAGACGCTGATCACCCGCGCCGGCCCGGGCACCAAGATCGTTTGCCTGGGCAACCTGGCGCAGATCGACACGCCCTACCTCACCGAAGGCAGCTCGGGTCTCACCTACGCGGTCGACCGCTTCAAGGGCTGGCCGCACTCGGGGCACATCATGCTGGCGCGCGGCGAACGCTCCAGATTGGCCGACTTCGCCTCCGAAGTTCTCTAACCGCGCAAGCGAAGCGTTGCGCTCCCTCAAGCAACGCCCGCGGAGCCGGCTTTGCCGGGCCGCCAGGCGGCGCCCCTTGGGGGCAGGAGCGAAGCGACTGGGGGGCTAAATCAAATCTCGGATCTGCTGCAGCGCGCTCGGGTCTTCGATCGTCGTCAGATCACCCGGGTCGCGCTGCTCGCAGACCGCCTGGATCGCGCGGCGCAAAAGCATGCCCGAGCGTGTCTTGGGCAGCACCGTCACGAATCGCACGCGTGACGGCCGCGCGACGGCTCCCAGATGCGAGTCCACCGTTTTCATGATCTCGCCTTCGAGCTTGAGCTTGGCGGCATCGTCGGGGATGGCGTTCGTGTCTTTCACCACCACGAAGGCCATGGCCACCTGGCCCTTGAGCGGATCGGCCACGCCGACCACGGCGACTTCGGCCACCGAGGGGTGGCTGGAGATGCTCTCTTCGATCTCGCGCGTGCCCAGGCGGTGGCCGGCCACGTTGATCACGTCGTCGGTGCGGCCGAGGATGAAGTAGTAGCCGTCCGCATCGCGAATGCCCCAGTCGAAGGTGCTGTAGACCATGCGCCCGGGGATGGTCTTCCAGTAGGTGTTGACGAAACGCTCGTCATCGCGCCACACGGTTTGCATGCACCCCGGCGGCAGCGGGCCTTCGATCACCAGCACGCCCTTCTGGTTGGGCTCGGTGAGCTCCTGGCCGGTGGCGTCGTCGAGCAGCTTCACGTCGTAGCCGTACATCGCAAAACCGGGGCTGCCGAACTTGGTGGGCGCCTTGTCCACGCCGTTGGCAATGGTGAGAATGGGCCAGCCGGTTTCGGTTTGCCAGTAGTTGTCGATCACCGGCTTGCCCAGGCCTTGCGCGATCCATTGCGCCGTGGGCTCGTCAAGCGGCTCACCCGCGAGAAAGAGCGCACGCAACGAACTCAGGTCGTACTTCGTCAGGAACGCAGCGTCGTGCTTTTTCAGCACCCGCACGGCGGTCGGTGCGGTAAACATCAGGCTCACCTTGTACTTCTCGACCAGGCTCCACCACACGCCCGCGTCGGGGCGAATTGGCAAACCCTCGTACATCAACGTCGCCATCCCGGCGATCAGCGGGCCGTAGATGATGTAGCTGTGGCCTACCACCCAGCCGATGTCGCTGGCGCAGAAAAACGTCTCAGCCCCCTGGCCCTGGAAGATGTGCTTCATGCTCGCGGCCAGCGCCACGGCATAACCGCCGGTGTCGCGTTGCACGCCCTTGGGTTTGCCGGTGGTGCCGCTGGTGTAGAGCGTGTAGCTCGGGTGGGTGGCGTCGAGCCAGACGCAAGGCACCACAGTCTTGAGATGTTTCTCGCGCAGCGGTGCGTAGTCGACGTCGCGGTCAGCCACGCGCTGGAACGGCGCGAGCCCGCGATCGACCATCAGCACCTTGCGTGGTTTATGGACCGACAGGCGCAGCGCTTCGTCGAGCAGGGGTTTGTAGGCCACGACCTTGCCACTGCGGCTGCCCGCATCGGCGCTCACCACCACTGCGGGCGTCGCATCGTCGATGCGGCTGGCCAGGCTGCCGCTGGCAAACCCGCCGAACACCACCGAATGGATGGCACCGATGCGCACGCAGGCCAGCATGGCAAACGCCGCTTCGGGAATCATCGGCATGTAGACCAGCACCCGGTCGCCCTTCTTGACCCCCAGTTCCAGCAGGCAGGCCGCCATGCGCTGCACTTCGGCGTGCAGCTGGCGAAAGCTGTAGGTTTGCTCCTGCCCGGTTTCACTGGAGACCCAGATCAGCGCGTTTTGATCGGCGCGCGCGGCCAGATGGCGATCGACGGCGTTGTGGCACAGGTTGGTCTGCCCGCCCACGAACCACTTGGCAAACGGCGGGTTGTCGTAGTCGCAGACTTGCTCGTAGGGTTGGTGCCAGTCGATCAGCGTCGCCTGCTCGGCCCAGAAGCCGTCGCGGTCATCGAGCGAGCGCTGGTGAAAGTCTGCAAAGCGGGTCATGCGCCGTCTCCTGGCCAAAGTCTTTTATTGAATGTGCACGACCAGGCGGCCACGCACCTTGCCCGCCATCAAGGCCTGGGCATGCTCGATGGCCTCGTCCAGCTTGATGTCTTGGGTGATCCGATCGAGCAGCTTAGGGTCCAATGCTTTCGCCAACCTGTCCCAGGCCAGCTGACGCAGAGGGAGCGGCGCCATCACGCTGTCGACCCCGGCCAGGGTGACGCTGCGCAAGATGAAAGGCATCACCGTACCTGGCAGATCGATGCCCTGGGCCATGCCGCAGGCGGCCACCACACCGCCATAGCGGGTTTGAGCGCAGGCGTTGACGAGGGTGTGGCTGCCCACGGCATCGACCACCGCGGTCCAGCGCTCTTTTTGCAGCGGCTTGCCCGGGGCCGACAACTCGGCGCGGTCAATCACCCCGGCCGCGCCCAACGCACTCAGGTAGTCGGCCTCGCCGGCCTTGCCGGTGGAGCCGATCACGCGGTAGCCCAGGCCGGCCAGCAAGGCGGTGGCCACGCTGCCCACGCCACCGGTGGCGCCGGTGACCAGCACCTCGCCGTCACCCGGCTTCACGCCGTGGCGTTCCAGCGCCAGCACACACAACATGGCGGTGTAGCCGGCGGTGCCAATGGCCATGGCCTGGCGGGCGGTGAATGCCGCCGGCAGCTTGACCAGCCAATCGCCCTTCAAGCGCGCTCGCTCGGCGAGGCAGCCCCAATGTGTCTCGCCCACGCCCCAGCCGTTGTGCACGAAGGCGTCGCCAGCTTTCCAGGCCGGGTGCGTGCTTTCCAACACGGTGCCGGCGCCGTCGATGCCGGCGACCATGGGCCACTGCCGCACCACCGGGCCCCGGTTGGTGATGGCCAGGCCGTCCTTGTAGTTGAGGGTGGAGCAGGCGACCTGCACCAGCACGTCACCCACCGGGAGCCTGGCTTCGCCCACCGGTTGCACACGGGCAGAAAACCCGCCCTCGTTTTTCTCCAACAGCAAGGCCTTGAACATGGTGACTCCTTCATCGAACAGCACAGACTAACCCGGCAGCGGGCGCCACACATCGGTGCAAGCCTGTGCCCGAAGGCAGTCGGAACATGAAGAAACGCACCCAAGTCCCCGTGGCGACAGCACTTTCGGTTGACGCCGCCACCGTCGCTGCCTATGCTCGCGCGCATGATCCGCCCGGCCCTCACTCACGTCATCACCCTCGCCCGAGCCGCGCTGCTCGCGCTGGCCTGCGCGACGGCGTCTTCGCTGGTGCAGGCGGCGCCCAACACCAGCGACCCGGTGACCAGGCTGCTGGTCGACAAAGGTTTGCTCGACGCGAAGGTGTTCGACAGCCCGACCACCACGGTCGACAGCGCTGCCAGCCTGGGCCAGCAGGTGCGCAATGCCACCTCCGGTCTGGTGGTCTCGGCGATGAACTTCCTCGGCGTGCCCTACAAGCGCGGCGGCAACACCGCCGACAACGGCTTTGACTGCAGCGGCTTCACCCGCCACATCTACGAAAACAGCCTCGGCCTGCTGCTGCCTCGCAAGGCCGACGAGCAGGCCAAGGCTTCGGGGCTGGCCCCCGTCAAGCGCGATGAGTTGCAGCCCGGCGACCTGGTGTTCTTCAACACGCTGAAGCGCACTTTCTCGCATGTGGGTATCTACGTGGGCGAAGGCAAGTTCATTCACGCGCCCAAACCCGGCGGCGAGGTGCGGGTTGAAAACATGGGCGTGCGCTACTGGGCCAAACGTTTCACTGGCGCGCGCCGTGCCGCCCAGGCCCCGGCCACCCCGGTGAGCGCCCTACCCGTGGCACCACCCGCCCACGAAACCCCGCCCCTGGGCCACAACGACGCCCCTTGATCCGGCGCACAGCGCGGCTTCTCTCGCGCGGGCACAATCCGTCGATGACGGAAAGAGTCATTCCCATCGCAGACCAACGCTACTCAGCGGCCCTGCCCCACATTCCCACACGGCCCATCGCCAGCACCGGTTTGCTGGCCGACACCCTGGGCCGCCCGCTGCGCGACCTGCGCATCTCGGTCACCGACCGCTGCAACTTCCGCTGCGGCTACTGCATGCCGAGGGAGGTGTTCGACAAGAACTACCAGTTCCTGCCGCAGGGTTCGCTGCTGAGTTTTGAAGAAATCACCCGCACCGCCCGGCTGTTTGCCGCCCACGGCGTGCAGAAGATCCGCCTGACCGGCGGCGAGCCGCTGCTGCGCAAGAACCTCGAAGTGCTGATCGCCATGCTGAGCGAGCTGCGCACGCCCGACGGCGAGCCGCTCGACCTCACCCTCACCACCAACGGCTCGCTGCTCGCCAAGAAAGCCCAGGCCCTGAAAGACGCCGGCCTGCAGCGCGTGACGGTCAGCCTGGACGCGCTCGACGACAGCATCTTCCGCCGCATGAACGACGCCGACTTCCCCGTCGCCGACGTGCTTGCCGGCATTGCCGAGGCCGAACGTGTGGGCCTCGGCCCGATCAAGGTCAACATGGTGGTGCAGCATGGCACCAACGACCACCAGATCGTGCCGATGGCGCAGCACTTTCGCGAGCACCTCGGCGGCAAGATCATCCTGCGCTTCATCGAGTACATGGACGTGGGTGAAACCAACGGCTGGCGCATGGACCAGGTGCTGCCCTCGGCGCAGGTGATCGCGCGCATCCACCAAGCCTTCCCGGTGCGCGCCATCGACGCCAACTACGCCGGCGAAACCGCCGAACGCTGGTCTTATGCCGACGGCCGCGGCGAGGTCGGCGTCATCTCCAGCGTGACGCAGGCCTTCTGCCGCGACTGCAACCGCGCGCGGCTCTCGACCGAAGGCAAGCTCTTCCTGTGCCTGTTTGCGACCCAAGGGCACGACCTGCGCTCACTGCTGCGTGGCGACTACAGCGACGAGCAGATCGCAAACGCCGTCGGCCTGATCTGGCAAGGGCGAGGCGACCGTTATTCGGAGCTGCGCGCCGGCCAGCTGGCGGACACGGGCTCGGGTGCGCGCCGCGTCGAGATGCATTACATCGGTGGTTGATCGCAGCCAGATCACCGGGCTGATCCTCGCCGGCGGCCAGGGCAGCCGACTGGGCGGTGTCGACAAGGGCCTGCAGCTGTTCGCCGGCCAGCCCCTGGCGCTGCACGCCTTGCAGCGCCTCGCGCCGCAGGTCGACCGCGTGATGATCAGCGCCAACCGCAACCTCGATGTTTATGCGCAGATGGGCATGCCGGTGTGGCCCGATCCGGTCGACATGGCGGGCTACGCAGGCCCGCTGGCCGGCTTTCTGGCCGGCTTGCAGCACTGTGAGACGGCGTACATGGTGACCGTGCCGTGCGACAGCCCGCACTTCCCGACCGACCTGGTGCAGCGCCTGTCAAAGGCCGTCACCGAAAACCAGGCCGATCTGGCCGTCGCCCGCACGCCACTGGGCCTGGAGCCCGCCTTCTGCCTGATCAAGCGCGAGCTGCAAGCCAGCCTGCTGAGCTACATGCAATCAGGTCAACGCAAGATCGAGCGCTGGACAGAGCAGCACCGCCGCGCCGAAGTGGCCTTCGACGACGACAGCGCCTTCTTCAACATCAACACACCCGACGACCTGGCCCGCGCTTGATCGCTCAGGCGTGCGCGGAGCTCACCGTCTCGTCGGGATCGGCCGGCGTCTCATTCGCCCCTGGAGCCTGTTTGCGGGCCAACATGGAATACACCGTCGGCACCACGAAGATGGTGAGCAAGGTGCCCAGCGACATGCCACCTACGATCACCCAGCCGATCTGCTGGCGGCTCTCGGCGCCGGCCCCGCTCGACAAGGCCAGCGGCAGCGCCCCCAGCACCATCGCGCCCGTGGTCATCAGGATGGGCCGCAGGCGCAACGAAGCCGCTTCGATCACCGCGTCTTGCAGGCTGCGCCCCTGCTGGCGCAACTGGTTGCTGAACTCCACGATCAAGATGCCGTGCTTGGTGATCAAGCCCACCAGGGTGATCAGGCCGATCTGCGAATAGACATTGAGCGTGCCGCCAGCCAGCTTCAAGGCCAGCAGCGCACACCATCGACAAGGGCACCGCCAGCAAGATCACGAAGGGGTCGACAAAACTTTCGAACTGCGCGCTCAGCACCAGGAAGATGAACAACAGCGCCAGGGCGAACACGAGTCCCAGCGCCCCGCTCGATGAACGGAACTCACGCGACACCCCGTTCAGCTCGGTCGAGTAGCCCGCCGGCAGCACCTTGCGGGCGGTGTCGTCCATGAACTGTAGCGCTTCGCCCAGCGCATAACCCGGCGCGAGGTTGGCGGTGATCGACACCGAACGGCGCTGGTTGAAGTGGTTCAGCTCGCGCGGGCTCACCGCCTCCCGCACCTTGACGATGGACGACAGCGGCACCATCACCTCGCCACGGCCACGCACGAAGAGCTTGTCGATGTCTTCGGGCGTGGTGCGGCCGCGGCTCTCGGTCTGCACCAGCACGTCGTACTGGTCGGCGTCGCGCTTGTAGCGCGTGACGGCGCGGCCGCCGAGCATGGTCTCGACGGTGCGCGCCACCTGGTCGACGCTCACACCGGCGTCTGACGCGCGGTCGCGATCGACCTCCAGAAAGATCTCGGGCTTGTTGAGCCGCAAGTCGGTGTCGGGCTGCACGAAGCCCGGGTTCTTGGCCATCTCAGCCAGAAACTGCTGCACCGCCTTCGACAGGTTGTCGTAGCTGTCGCTGGTGACGATCACGTAGTTGATCGGCCGCTCGCGAAAGCCCTGCCCCAGGCTGGGTGGCGTGACCGGGAATGCGCTCACACCGGGAAGGCCGGCAAAACGAGGCTGCAGCTCACGCGCGAGCTGCAGCGTGCTGCGCTCCCGCAAGTCCCAGTCGACCGTGCGCATGATGGCGATGCCTTGCGACACGCTGGGGTTGCCAGCGACCACGAAGACACGGTCGAACTCGGGGTAGTCCTTGCCGATGTCTTCGATGGCGCGCAGGTAGCGCGAGGTGTAGTCGAGCGTCGAGCCGTCGGGGGCATTGACCGAGGTGAGGATCACGCCTCGGTCTTCGAGCGGCGCGAGTTCGCTCTTGGCGGTGCTGAACAACCACCAGCTGCCAGCGGCCGACACCACCATCACCACCAGCACCACCCAGCGGTGGGCAAGTGTCCAGCCGAGCGCGCCCGAGTAGCCAGCGGTGAGACGGTTGAATGCCGACTCCATCCACACGTCGAAGCGGTTGGGCTTGGACTCATGGCGCAGCAGCTTGCTGCACATCATGGGCGTGAGCGTGAGGGCCACGAACCCGGAGACGATCACCGCGCCCGCCAGCGTCAGCGCAAACTCGGTGAACAACCGCCCGGTGCGCCCCGGCGCAAACGCGAGCGGTGCAAACACGGCGGCCAGCGTCATCGTCATCGCGACCACTGCGAAGCCGATTTCCTTGGCACCCTTCAACGCCGCCTGGAAAGGCTCCATGCCCTCTTCGATGTGGCGGAAGATGTTTTCCAGCACCACGATCGCGTCGTCGACCACCAGGCCGATGGCCAGCACCAGCGCCAGCAGCGTGAGCGTGTTGATGGTGAAGCCGGCGATCGCCATGATGGCAAAGGTGCCGATCAAGCTCACCGGTATCGTCACCAGCGGAATGATGGCCGCGCGCAAGTGGCGCAAGAAGATGAACACCACCAGCGCCACCAGCAACACCGCTTCGGTGATGGTGGTGAACACCGATTTGATCGACTTCTCGATGAACACCGAGTTGTCGTTGGCCACCTGCACCTTCACGCTAGCCGGCAGGTCGAGCTGCAGCTTGGGCATCATCTCGCGCACACCCGCAGCCACCTCCAACGGGTTGGCCGTGGCCTGGCGGATGACCCCCAGAGACACCGAAGGCACGCCGTTGAGCCGCACGCTGCTGCGGTCGCTGGCCGAGGCCTGCTCGATGCGCGCGACATCACGCAGCCGCACCGTGTAGCCGTTGGCGAGCTTGAGCACCACCGCATCGAACTGCGCCACGGTGTTGAGATCGGTGCGCGCCGTGACGCTGAACTCGCGCTGCTGGCTTTCGATGCGGCCGGCAGGCACCTCGAGGTTCTGCTTGCGCAAGGCGTCTTCCACATCCTGCACG
>NZ_JANOCG010000199.1:0-11391 GCF_031412075.1 Rhizobacter sp. | reverse complement strand
CGCCCCTTTCACACCTTCCTTGGGCAGCTTGAGGTCTTCCCAGGAGCGGATGTCAGCGCCCCAGCGCAACAGGTTGAGCACCAGCGCCGGCCCCGCGGGCACCAACGCAGCAAGGTGTTCCTTGGTCTGGATCACCACGCGGGCCAGGCCCACCTTGCCCTTCTTTAACAGTGCCTCGCGCAGCAGCGCATAGACCTTCTCGCCCTTGCCGATGGGCGCCAGGTAATACGGTCGGTCGAGGTAGACGAAGGGGATCTCGGCCGCGTCGACAAAGGCCTCGATGTCGATCGACTGGGTCGACTTCGGGTACACCGCCTCGATCTCTTCGGGGCTGAGCACCACGTATTTACCCTCTTCATAGGCCACACCCTTGACGATGTTGTCCTTGTCGATTTCCTTGCCGGTGCGCTTGTTGACACGCTTGTAGCCCACCGGATCCATGCTGCGCTTGTCGAGCCAGTCGAAATCGACGCCGCTTTCGGTGGTGGCGGAATGCAAACTGACCGGAATATGGACCAGCCCGAAGCTGATGGCGCCCTTCCAGAGGGCGCGTGATGCGGTAGCCATGAGTAGCCTCGTTTCGACGTGCAAAGCAGTGAAACGATCCTAGGATCGGCCGGCCTCTCGCGGCCAGTGCGGGCCGCCGTGTTTTGCTGTGGGAATGCGCCTACGGCGCGCGGTTCAGGCCACTTCAGGCGGCGATGAGTTGCGCCGACGCGACCTTCACGGCCGTGCCCTCGCTGGCCCGCGAGTCGTCGTCGAGCGGGCGCGGTTTTTCCACGCCATAACCTTGCACGTAGTCGACGCCCAGGCGACGCAGCATCTCGATGGTAGCGTCGTTCTGCACAAACTCGGCCACGGTGCGCAGGCCCATGCGGTGGGCCACGTTGTGAATGGCCTCGACCATCGCAAAGTCGACCGTGTCCTTGGCCATGTCTTTGACAAAGGCGCCGTCGATCTTCACGTAGTCGACCGGCAATCGTTTGAGGTAGGTGAACGAAGACATGCCAGCGCCGAAGTCATCGAGCGCAAAGCGGCAGCCCAGATCGCGCATGCCGTGCATCATCTGCACCGCCACGTCGAAGTTGCCCACCGCGGCGGTTTCGGTGATCTCGAAGCACACCAGCTCGGGCGCCACACGGTGGGCCCTGAGCTGCTCGCGCACGAAGTCGACCAGTGAGGCGTCGGCCATCGACGCACCCGACAGGTTGATGCTGAAGCGTGCCGGCAGTTGGTAGTGCCTGGCAAAGCCGGCGTGCATCTGCAGCGCTTTCGAGATCACCCAGCGGTCGATCGACGGCATCAGGCCATACCGCTCGGCAGCCGGGATGAAGGCCATCGGCGCGACGATCTTGCCTTCGTCATCTTGCAAACGAATCAACACCTCGACACTCTCAAAGCCGCCGCCGTTCTCTTGAATCGACGCGATGCGCTGCCCATAGAGCACGAAGCGGTCTTCCGTCAGCGCCTTTTGCAGGCGCGAGTACCAATCGAGCTCCCCGGTTCGCGTGGCCACGGCGGTATCGGCGTCGTCGTACACATGCACGCGGTTGCGGCCCGCTTCCTTGGCCACGTAGCACGCGGAGTCGGCCACACGCAGCAGGTCGGTGCGGTTGTATTGATGGGCCTTGAACGGCACCAGGCCGATGCTCACCGTGAGCTGGAAGGAGCGGCCCTCCCACACGAACTGCAGCTCGCTGATGCGCAGGCGCAGAGCCTCGGCCACACGCAGCGCAGGCTCGAGCGGGCATGCCTCGAGCAGCACCGCAAACTCGTCGCCGCCCAGCCGCGCCAGGGTGTCTTGCTTGCGAACCTCTTGCGTGAGCAGCGTCGTCACCTGCTTGAGCAGCTGGTCGCCGGCCGCGTGGCCGCAGGTGTCGTTGACCACCTTGAACTGGTCGAGGTCGAGGCAGATCACCACACCATGGGCTTCGGCGTCGCCGGTGGCCAGCGCCGTGTCCAGGCGCACCTCGAAGGCAGCACGGTTGAGCAGGCCGGTGAGCAGGTCATGGCTCGCCTGGTATGACATTTCGGCGGCCAGCTTCTTGGCCGGGCTCACGTCATGGAACACCAGCACCGCGCCCACCGCCAGGCCGTCGTGGCCGAGGATGGGGGCCGCCGAATCTTCGATCGAGCGGTGCACGCCATTGCGATGCACCAGCACCGAGTCCCGCGCCGAGCGTGGCTGCGCGCCGGGGCGGCCCAGTTCGGCCAAACCATGGTTCAGGCGTTCGCGGGTGTGGGCGTGAACGAGCGGCGCCACCTCCGACAAGGGTTTGCCGATGGCCTCAAGCGCAGGCCAGCCGGTCATCTCTTCGGCCGCCGGGTTGAGGTAGGTCACACGCCCCAGGTGGTTGGTGGTGGCCACCCCGTCGACGATGGATCGCAGCGTGACTTCAAGCAGTTCTTTTTCATGGAACACACGTTCTTCGGCGCGTTCTTTCTCGACCACGGTGCGGCGCAGGCGGCCGCTCTGGCGCGTGAGCACCAAGGTGATCGCGATGATCACCAAAGCCGCCAAGCCTGCCACGGCCATCGAGCGTGCGCGCAAGGCTTCGTACCCCGCCATCGAGGTCGACGCCGGCACCGCCACCATCGCGTACAGGTCGTGGCCGGGAATCTGCGTGACCGACGAGAAGCGCGCCACACGGTCGGTGGGGCTGGGTGTGGGCGTCATGCTGCGGTCGACGCGCCTGGCGGCACGCAGCATGCGCTCGCCGTCGACCAGGTCGCCCGCCGTCTGGCGCTCATCAGACAGGCGCGAGCGGAAGATGCCCTCGGCACCCAGCACGCCCACCACGTTGCCGGGCTGGTCGTTGACGAGAAAACCTTCGGTCAACAAGGCGGCGTCGAACGCCATCAAGACGGCGCCGGCAAAGCTGCCGTCGCCGCGGCGCAGCTGCCTGCCCGCGGGCACCAGCCAACGCTGCAGCTCCTCGGAAAACACCGGCTCGGTGACGGCCAGGCCGGGGCGTGTCCAGGAGGCCTGGAAGTGCTGGCGGTCGGCCACGTGGGTGACCTTGTTCGGCACGGCACCCGGCGCGCGCGTCTTGGCAAACACCTGCCCGGCGTGGTCGGCCAGGGCCACCGACACACGGCCCGACGGGGCCAGCAGGCCGGTCTTTTCCAGTTCGGCCAGGTCGACGTTGCCGCTGTTTTCCTGGTAGTGCTTGACCAACGAGGCCGTCTGGTTCACCTGGTCGAGCAGGCGCTGCACACGGTCGCTCAAGCGCTGTGAGGCGGCATCGACCTCGCTGTAGGCGAGCTGCACGCTGCTGGTGTAGGCCCTCTCCAGCATCCACCAGGTGGCGCCGGCAAGCGCCAGCAGCAAGGCTCCCGCCACGGCGCAGGCCGTGGCGTACAAGCGCGAGGTCGAAGAGAGGGCCCGCTGGGAGCGGGCGGCAGGTGCGGACATGGCGCGAAGACCCGGAGTTCATGGGTGATATCGGGTCAAGAGCAGGCCGGCTTGAGCGACAAACCTGCCATGTGGCGCCACAAACCACGAAAACGTCACCATCTGTGATGAGTTCGGCAAACGACCATTCCCCGCGAAGGCGGGAATGACAGGTGCCCCTCACCTCTCCTTGCGATAACTCTCGCGCAGCTTCTTCTTGTAGAGCTTGCCGTTGTCATGGCGCGGCAATTCGCCCACGAAGTCGACGCTCTTCGGGCACTTGAAGTGGGCCAGCTGCGCGCGGCAATGGGCGATCAGCTCTTGCGCCAGCGGGTCTGAGGGCCGGTGGCCGTTGTGCAAGGTCAGCACCGCTTTCACTTCTTCGCCCCACTCGTCGTTGGGCACGCCGATCACACCCACGTCGGCCACGGCCGGGTGCGCGAGCAGCACCGCCTCGACCTCGGCCGGGTAGATGTTCACGCCGCCCGAGATGATGAGGTTGGCGCTGCGGTCGGTGAGAAAGAGGTACCCGTCTGCATCGAGGTAGCCCATGTCGCCCAGCGTGTAGTGCTGGCCGACGTAAGCCTGCTCGGTCTTGACCGGATCTTTGTAGTAGCTGAAACGTGACTCGTCGGGTGCGCGCAGGTAGACCGTGCCCACCTCGCCGGCCGCCACCTCCTTGCCGTCATCACCCAGGATGCGGATGTGCCCCGGCTCCGGCTGGCCCACCGTGCCGGGCTTGCGCAGCCAGGTGGGCGAGTCGACCATGCTGCCCATGCCTTCGGTGGCGGCGTAGTACTCGTGCACGATCGGGCCCAGCCACTCGATCAAGGCGCGTTTCACCCGCACCGGGCACGGTGCAGCGCCGTGCAGGATGTATTGCAGCGAGTTCAAGCGGTGCCCCCGGCGCACCGCCTCGGGCAACGACAGCATGCGGTGGAACATGGTCGGCACCATGTGGGTGTGGGTGACGCGCTGCGCTTCGATCAGCTGCAATGCACGCTGTGCGTCCCAGCCGTCCATCATCACCACCGCCGCACCAAAGGCATGGGGCACGGCGAGTGAAAACGACAACGGCGCCGCGTGGTACAGCGGCCCGGTGCACAGGTGCACGCTCACACCGGGCTGGTAGGCGGCGGCTTCGCTGGTCGGGCTGCCTGCCACGGCGCTGCGGTTCACGCCCTTGGGCCGGCCGGTGGTGCCCGAGGTGTAGAGCATGGAGGTGCCCAGCTGCGGGTCGCTGATGTCGTCTGCGGCCTGCCTCTGCAACACGGCTTCGTGATCTTCGAAGCCCGCCACCGCGCCGCCGATGGCGATGCGTGCGCAGTCGGTGCGTGTGGCGAGATCGGTGGCCAGGCCAGCAAAGCGCGCATCGAGAAACAGCGCCTTGGCGTCGGAGTCGTTGACGATGTAGGCCGCTTCATCGGCAGTGAGGTGCCAGTTGATCGGCGTGAAGCGCAAGCCGGCGCGGCGGGTGGCCCAGAACACCTCGGCAAACTCGACGCGGTTGCTGCACATCAGCGCCACACCATCACCCGCCTTGAGGCCCCGCGCCCGCAAGGCCCGCACCAGCTGGTTGCAACGTGCGTTGAGTTCGGCAAAGCTGCTGCTGCCGGCAGCGGCCAGCACCGCCGTGGCCTGCGGCATGACCCTGGCCCAGAACGCCACCGCCATGCCTCGCGCCATCGACTGGCCGAGCATCTGCTGCAAAAGCGCCGCGTCGGGCACGAGAGGGGTGTCTGCGTTCATGGTTCGGCCCACGGAGGATGCGTCGATTGTTCGCCTCGATGCAGCCCGCGAATGATCGGTGCATACCCTCAAAAAAAGATGGGGCCGAAGCCCCATTCAAACATGCAGCCGGACTCTCCTCCGGCACCGCCTAGGAAAACGACTGGGTCAGAAGCTGTGGCTGATGCCCGCCTGGATGGCACTCGCTTTGCCACCCGCGGTCGGCAGGAAGCCGGAGGCGATGAAGTTGTAGTTCGCGGAGTTTTCGTTTTTGATTTTCACGTAGTTGGCGTACACCGCGGTGCGCTTGGACAGGTGGTACGAGTAACCCAGACCCAGCTGGCGCGAGTCGGCATCGGCCAGGCCCTTGTCGTTGCGCTGCATGAAGCCGGCCTTGAGGGTGTTGACCCCGATCGCCCACGAGAAACCGATCATGAAGTCGTCGACCTTGCGGTCTTTTCCGGTCGGGCCGCCGAGCTGCCCGAAGGAGTCGACGTTCTGCGAGTGGTAGAAGCCCATCACCTTGAAACCGCTGAAGTCGTAGGACGCGCCGACCGACCACACGGTGAGGTTGTTCGCCGGGTTCGCAGTGGCCGCAGTGAGGTAGGCGCCACCGTCGGTGAAGGGCGCCTTGGTCTTGCCGAAGGCGGCCGCCACGAACAGCGGTCCAGTGCGGTAGCCCGAGCCGATGCCGGTGTAGCGCGGACCGGTGCCCTCGCCCAGCGCCACCTGGCCATAGGCGTACAGGCCACGCACCCACGTCGCGGGAATGTAGTAGCCCACCATGTTGCTGGCGCGCACCAGGGTGCCGGGGGCCAGCGTCTGGCCGATGGGCGCGATGTACTTGTAATAGGGCTGGAAGTTCACCGCACTGGCCACGCCTGCACTGAAGAAGGGATCGAAGTAGGTGGGCGGCACGAAGGTGGCCACGTAGTCGCGACCCATGCGCACTTCACCCACGGGCGTGAACAGACTCACGGTGGCCTTGCGGTTCCAGGTGAATGCGCCTGCCGGTGAGCTGCCGCTGAAGAGGTTGTTGGTGTTGGTCGCCGACCCGGTGCCGGTGTCACTGTTGGCCTGCGACTCCAGATAGAAGTGGGCTCTAAAACCGCCGCCCAGATCTTCGCTGCCGGTGAAACCAATCTTGCTCACGTACATGCCGCCGTCGCGAACCTGCCAGATGTGGCCACGGCCATCGGCGCTGACACGGGTGAGGTTGCCGTCCACGCCGCCAAAAATGGTCACGCTGCTGGTGCCTTGAGCCACCGCGCCCGCACAAGCAGCCAACGCCGCCACGGCCACGATCAATCGCTTCATGGTGTTTGTCTCCTCGCTTGTTTTTTTGGGCGCACGCCTTGGTAGACATTCAGTCTACAAGCGTGGATTTGTGCACAAGCGAGGGGAATCCCTCCGTTGCAGTGCGTCAAGCAGAACAGGCGGTACGGCCTTTCGGGCCTTTCTGCTCAGCGTTTGGCGGTGGTTCGCCGGGCCGGTTTGGTGGTTTCGGTATGGCGATCGGATGGCACCGGGGCAGCCCCCGTGCCGAAGCGTTTGCCCACGGCTGCCCAGCCGCCGAGCATGAACTCGGTCCACACATCGGCGCTCACCTGCGGCGAAAACCCGAACTTGCGCAGCCCGCGCGCAGCCGAAAGCGGCGCGTTGATGGTGATGACGGCAACGATCTGCGCCACCTCGGGCGGCAGCCCGTAAGTGCGGATCGACTTGTCGACGAAGAAGCGCGTGCTGGCCATGCGCTCCTCGCGGTCGCGCGGTTGCAGGAGTTGTTGTGTCGAGCGGTCGCTGGCGAGCTCGCGCAGGATCTCGCCGCGTTCGTGGAGGTATTCGAACGCCTTCAGCGTGGCCACACGCACCACATGCTCGAATGGTGTGTCGGGCGGGAAGGCGCCGAGCCCGCGGCCGCGCAGCACGCTGTACTCGCGCTCGAGCAAGGCCACCAGCAGCTCGTCGCGGCTGGAGAAGTGGCGGTAGATCAGCGCCTTGCTGATACCTGCGATGGCCGCCACTTCTTCCAACGTGCAGTGCAGCAGGCCACGCTGCAGGATGAGCGTGGTCGCGCTGTCCATGATCTGGTCGCGCCGCTGCTGCGCCGACAGCCGCGGCTTGGCCGTTGTGCGCTTGGAGGCCGACACCATGAAGGGCTTCAGACGTCGGCCGAACGTTGCCGGTCGCTCACGCCCAGCCCGATGGCCCCGAGCGTGCTGCGTGTGGAGGAGGTGATCGTGTCGGTGCTCATGCGGCGGGCCACCTCGGGGTGGTGTGGTTCTTGTGGATCGACAAAGGCCGCCGAATCTAGCACCGACGCATTCATCACACGCCGGCGGGCGATCCGGACACGGGCAAGGTTTCGTCGGGTCTGCGCGGCAGAACGAGGTAGAACACGCTGCCCTGGCCCGGCACGCTGCGCACACCGACACGCCCGCCTTGCAGCTCGGCCAGGCTGCGCGTGAGTGCGAGGCCGAGGCCCGTGCCCTGGTGCGGCTTGGCATAACCCGACTGGACTTGCTGGAATTGCTGGAACAGCTTTTTCTGGTCGACTTCGCTGATGCCGATGCCGTTGTCTTCGACCTCGATGCGCAGGTTCAGCGCCCCTTCCGCCATCGTGCGCAACACGACCCGGCCGCCCTCGTTGGTGAACTTGATGGCGTTCGACAAGAAGTTGTAGAGCATCTGGCGCAGCCGCGCCGGATCGAGCTTCAGGTCGGTGAGGCTCGCATCGTGCTCGGTGACCAGCGTGATGCGCTTGCGCGCCGCTTCGGCCTGCAACACGCCGATCACCTCGCCGATCAACTTGGCCAGATCGACAGGCTCCGGAAAAAACTCGAATTTGCCCGACTCGACCTTGGCGAGGTCAAGCACGTCGTTGATCAATCGCAGCAGGTGTTGCCCGCTGGTGGCGATGTAGCCGAGAAATTCACTGCGCTTTTGCGGCGTCAGCGGGGCCGCATCGGCGCGCAGGATTTCGGCGAAGCCGATCACCGCGTTGAGCGGTGTGCGCAGCTCGTGCGACATGTTGGCGAGAAATTCGCTCTTGAGCTGATTGGCCTCTTGCATCTGCCGGTTCTCGGCCTCCAGGCGCACGGCGTTCACGCGCAACTCTTCGCTCTGCTTGCGCTCGGTGATGTCGATCACGATGCCCAGCATGAAGTACGGCACGCCGTTTTCACGCAGGAACGTGCCATGCGTGGCCAGCCAGTGCACGCTGCCGTCGGGCCACACCACACGGCAATCGAGTTGCCACGACCGGCCCTCGCTCACCACACCTTGCATGTAGGCGTCCACACGCTCACGGTCGTCGGGGTGCAGGTGGTCGAAGAAGCGGGCCACGCTCCAGTCGGCCACCGGCTGGCTGTAGCCGAAACACTGGTCGTGGCGCAGCGAGTGGTGCATGACCTGGGTGCGCAGGTCGAGGTCCCAGTCGCCGATCTGGCTGGCGTCGAGCGCCATGCGCAAGCGCGACTGGCTGTCACGCAGCGACGCCTCGGCCTGCTGGCGCGCCTGTTCGCGCTGCAGCAGCAGCTGCTGCGCATGGTGCAAGGCCTGGCCCAGCTCGGTGGCCTCGCGCACGGGCGATGCGGCAATCGTCGCCTCTTCGCCGCGGCCGATGGCCAGCGCAGGAGCGATCAGCGCCTGGATGGGTTGGGCAATGCTTCGCCCGATGCGCCGGGCCAGCACGAAGCCCAACGCCAGCAGCACCAGCGAACCGACGGCATACAGCAGCAGCGTGCGCCTCAGCTTGGCGTCGAGCTCGGCGTCGGGCACGCCGATGACGACCGACCAGCCGTAGGTGCTCGAACGGCTGAAGCAGCCCATGACGTCGACGCCGTCTTGCGTGCGGCCATGAAAGCTGCCTTCGCCGCGTTGCTTGAGCTGCTCCTGCAGGGCCGCGACCGCGGGCTTGCCGACAAACTGCCCGGCGCCGCGGTTGCGCGCGACGATCACGCCCTGTTGGTCGATCACCGCCGCCGCCCAGCCCGCAGGCAGACCTTGCCGCTCGAGAATCTGCGCAAAACGCGTCGGCGAAAACACCATCTCCAGGCGTGCCACGGCCTTGCCATCGCGCATCACCGGCGCCGCCACCGCAATCTGCGGCTGCTTGGACACCTGGCCGACGAAGAAGTTGGACACCGCGGGCTGCCCCGTGGCCATCACCTGCGGGAAACGGTCATTGCGCAAGGGAGGCAGCGGCTCGCCAAAGGGCGTGACCGCGCTGACGAGCACGCGCAGCTGGGTGTCGACCAGCAGGATGTTGTCGCCTCCACTGAGGCGCAGGGTTTGCGCGGCACGTTCCTGGAAACGGCGCAGGTCGTTGTCATCGATGCGGGTCGAGGTGGAGAGTGCCTGCAGCACCGCGATGCTGGTCGCCAGCTCACGCTCCACACCTTGCGTCATGGAGCGTGCGGTCTGCACCGTGGCGCTCAACACCGCATCACGCTCGCGCTCGTAAGAGAAGTACGACACGCCAACCGCCAACAGCCAGGCCGGAACCATGCTGGCCACCACCAGCAGCTGTATGCGCGCCGGAATGCTTGTTGTTTGCCTGCCCTGCTGTCGCCTGAACCACCGCGTCATGCCCGTCACGCCTCTCGCTGAGCCCTGTGCGGCGAATTACAACACCCCCTGTTTGCGCGAGCCGAACGGGAAACCCCACGCTGGTGTGACACAGCGCCAACTGCGTGCTTTCGCACATGCGTGTGGTGTGCGCGACGCAGCCGTTACAAGCGCACCCTCGTGCACTCCCCTCATGTCGGTGGAAGTGCACAACGCGGCGTTGTCCGACATCCAATTGCCACCCCCCATGTCTATGCTGTGGGCATGGACAACATCCTGCTCACACTCAACAACCTCAGCCTCGTGCAGATGGTGCTGGCGTGGCTTTTCGTGGCGAGCTACGCGCTGGCCCTGGGTGGCATGTTGGGCTCGAAGGGCAGCCTGCGCGCAGGCGCCGCGGCCGCGTTGGCCGCGGTGCTGTTTTCAGCACTCAGCGCCGACTGGGTACACGGGGCGCTGCTGGTGTTGTTTGCCATTGGCGGCATGGGTTTGTTCGTGGCGGCCTCGTGGGCGCTGACCTTCAGCTTGAGCCGACTGCTGTCGCCCGCCAAGCCACTTTCACAGGATGCAGCGGCCTTGCCTTCAGCGCCCACTGCTGCGCCCCGCCCGATCAGCGCCTTGCGCGCGCTGTGGCGCACGCACCTCGCGCCCTGATCGCCTGAACACCGCTCGAGCGGGCGCATCGGCAGCCATACTGCCAACTGCTGTTTTCTGCACGCTCACCCATGCACTCCCGACACCGAGAAAGACACCGCACCGACCGCATCGGCTGGTTGCGTGCCGCCGTGCTGGGTGCCAACGACGGCATCGTCTCGACCGCCAGCCTGGTGTTGGGCGTGGCGGCATCGAACGCCAGTCCCCAAACAATTCTCATCGCCGGTGTGGCCGGGTTGGTGGCGGGTGCGATGTCGATGGCCGCCGGCGAATACGTCTCGGTGCACTCCCAGGCCGACACTGAAAAAGCCGACCTCGCCAGGGAACGCGCTGAACTCGCCGCCGACGGCGTGGGTGAACACCGCGAGCTGGCGCACATCTACATGGGCCGCGGGCTCGACGCCACCCTGGCCGACCAGGTCGCCACCCAACTGATGGCGCACGACGCGATCGGCGCGCATGCACGAGACGAACTCGGCATTTCCGACACGCTCAGCGCGCGACCCATCCAGGCTGCGCTGGCCTCCGCCGCGAGTTTTGCCGTGGGCGCTGCGTTGCCGATCGGCGTGGTCGCGTTCTCTCCGGCCACACTGCTGATCCCGGGGGTCGCCGGGAGTGCATTGGTGTTTCTCGCACTGCTCGGCGCGGTGGCGGCGCGCGTGGGTGGCGCCAGCATGCTGACCGGAGCCTGGCGGGTCTGCTTCTGGGGTGCGGTGGCGATGGCCGTCACCGCAGGCGTGGGTGCGCTGTTCGGCACCGTGGCCTGACGGGTTCACCCGATGCGCCGCGAGAGGTGGGCGCAGAAATGAAAAAGGGCAGACGCTTCTGCGTCTGCCCTTTTTGCAAGAAGCTAAGAATTACTTCTTGGCTTCTTCTTTCTTCTTCTCAGCCTTGGCTTCGGCCTTCTTCTCAGCGGCCTTGGCCTTGCTGGCGGCGGCAGCCGGAGCGCTGGCCTTCATGGGGGCTGCACCAGCGTGCGAAGCGGCTTGAGCGGCCACGCCGGTCAGGGCGAAGGCGGCGACGATCAGGGTCGAGAGGATCTTGCT
>NZ_JANOCG010000198.1:0-1990 GCF_031412075.1 Rhizobacter sp. | reverse complement strand
AAATACGGCGGCACTTCCATGGGCTCCACGGAGCGCATTCGCAATGTCGCCAAACGCGTGGCCAAGTGGGCCCGCGCCGGGCACCAGATGGTCGTCGTGCCTTCCGCCATGAGCGGTGAAACCAACCGCCTGCTGGGCCTGGCCAAGGAGCTCTCGCCGGAGCTGGCGTCAGACGACGTCTTGCGCGAGCTCGATGCCATTGCGGCCACCGGCGAGCAGGTGTCGGTCGGCTTGCTGTCGATCGCGTTGCAGGCCGAGGGCATGCAGGCCGTGAGCTACGCCGGCTGGCAGGTGCCCATCGCCACCGACAGCTCGTTCACCAAGGCCCGCATTCAGAGCATTGACGACACCCGCGTGCGTGCCGACCTGGCGGCGGGCAAGGTCGTCGTCATCACCGGTTTCCAGGGCATCGACCCGCAGGGCAACGTGACCACGCTCGGCCGTGGTGGCTCCGACACCTCGGCCGTGGCCGTGGCGGCGGCGATGAAGGCCGACGAATGTTTGATCTACACCGACGTCGACGGTGTCTACACCACCGACCCGCGCATCGTGCCCGAGGCGCGCCGCCTGCACACGGTGAGCTTCGAAGAAATGCTCGAGATGGCGAGCCTGGGCTCCAAGGTGCTGCAGATTCGTTCGGTCGAGTTCGCCGGCAAATACCGTGTGCCGTTGCGCGTGCTCTCGAGCTTCACGCCCTGGGACATCAACATCGACGAAGAAGCCCGCTCCGGCACCCTGATCACTTTTGAGGAAGACGAAAAAATGGAACAAGCTGTTGTCGCAGGCATCGCCTTCAACCGCGATGAAGCCAAGGTCACCGTGCTCGGCGTGCCCGACAAGCCCGGCATCGCGTACCAAATCCTCGGCCCGGTGGCCGAGGCCAACATCGATGTGGATGTGATCATCCAGAACGTCTCGCACGACGGCAAGACCGACTTCTCGTTCACCGTGCACCGCAACGACTATGCCCGCACGCTCGACGTGTTGAAGAACACCGTGCTGCCGCACACCGGCGCCGCGCAGGTGATGGGCGACGCCAAGATCTGCAAGGTGAGCATCGTGGGCATCGGCATGCGCTCGCACGTGGGCGTGGCCAGCAAGATGTTCCGTTGCCTGAGCGAAGAAGGCATCAACATCCAGATGATCACCACCAGCGAAATCAAGACCAGCGTGGTGATCGACGAGAAGTACATGGAGCTGGCAGTGCGTGCGTTGCACAAAGCCTTCGACCTGGAGCAAGAGACAACCTGATCGACGGCAGTTCTGAACTAGAATGCCGCCTCGTGCTGGAGTCGTGACCGAGTGGCCGAAGGTGCTCCCCTGCTAAGGGAGTATTCGCCTTAAAAGCGAATCGAGGGTTCGAATCCCTCCGACTCCTCCACCAGCCTTGCAAGAAGCCCCACTCGTTGGGGCTTTTTTGTGCCCGCTCATTGAACGGTGCCCGGCTGCACGCATCTACGCTTCTTCGTACCGCGCCCGGAGCGTGTTTCCCCATGCCGTTCTTGCCCTTGAGCTTCGTCCTCGCCCTGCTGCACCTGTACATCGGCTGGCGGGTGATTCCCGATCTCGCCACGCCTTGGGCCGGCTGGGTTCTGGGTGCCGTGCTCATCCTGTCGGCGGTGTTGATGCCGCTCGGCTTTCTCGCACGGCGCCTGATCCGCAAGCGGACTTTGTCCGAAGCAGCCGCCTGGGCTGGCTTTGTGTTCATGGGGATGTTCTCGTCGCTCCTGGTGTTGACCTTGCTGCGTGACGCGACCTTGCTGCTGGCGGGCGTCTTTGGAATTGACGGCCTTGCGCTGTGGACGGCCCGGGCCGTGCCCGTGCTGGCTGGCGTGGCCACGCTGTGGGGTTTCGTGAACGCCCGTCGCCGCGCGGCCATCGTGGCGGTCGAAGTGCCGATCCATGGCCTGCCACTGGCGCTGCAGGGTTTCACTATCGCGCAGATCAGCGACATCCACGTCGGCCCCACCATCAAGGGCCCGTACCTCCA
>NZ_JANOCG010000197.1:0-2177 GCF_031412075.1 Rhizobacter sp. | reverse complement strand
AGATGCCGATGTTGATCTACTCCGAGAACGACAACACCAGCCGCTCGCATCAGACGCGCGATGATGGCACCGCGCCGCCGTATGACCGCAGCACCGGCAGCTCCGCCGGCCACTACGCCAACGCGCGCCTGAACGGCCAATGGAATCAGCAGATCGATGGTGCCGGCCGGCTGGAGGTGAAGGGCGGTTTGAGCCAGGGCCGCTGGCGAGGGCGTGTGCTGCGCACGCTGATCCGCGATGACGGCAACCCGCTGCCCACCGGCTACAACAACACCGACGACATCAACACCAGCCTGGGCCGCACCGTCACGCTGGGGTCGAAATACACCACCTTGCTGGCCAACGACCACAGCCTGGTCACCGGCGCCGAGCTGGAGAGCAACCGCAGCCGCGAAGAGCACACCCAGCCCGACGTAACCGGGGATGACTTCCGGGCCGATGCCTTGCGTGTGGCGGCCTACGCGCAAGACGAGTGGAACCTCACGCCGCAGTGGGCCGTGCATGCCGGTCTGCGCTGGGAGGGCATCCGCACACGCGCCAGTGCCTTGCAGGCGGGCGCGAGCCTGGGCGAGTTCACCAACCGCAGCAGCGTGTGGACACCGCTGTTCCACACTGTCTGGAAACCCGACCCGAAAAGCCGTGACCAGGTGCGCCTGAGCCTCACGCGCAGCTACCGCTCGCCCACCGTGCAAAACCTGATCGCGCGGCCACGCGAATCGACCCTCAATTCCGAGACGCGGCCCGACCGTGCTGGCAACCCCAATCTCAAACCCGAGCTGGCGACGAGCGTCGACATTGCGGTGGAGCGTTACCTGGCAGGCGGGGGCATCCTCAGCGCCAGCATCTTTCACCGTGACATCAGCGACTACATGCGCAGCGTCACCACGCGCGAAGGCGCACGCTATGTCTCGCGCATGCAGAACGTGGGTGACGCCGTCACGCAGGGCCTCGAGCTCGAAGCCAAGATGCGACTGAGCGACGTGGTGAGCGACGCGCCGCCGATCGACCTGCGCGCCAACGCCAGCGTCTTCCAGTCGCGCGTGAAGGGCGTGCCCGGCCCCGACAACCGGCTCGACCAGCAAGCCGCGGGCACCGTCAACCTGGGCGCCGACTACCGTTTCCGCGGCACCCCGGTCACCCTTGGCGGCAACCTCAACTGGACGCCGGGCTACACCACCCGCATCAGCGAAACCCAGTGGCTGGAACAAGGCCGCAAGCTGGTCGGTGACGCCTACGTGCTGGTGTTCCTGAGCCCCAACGCTCAGGTGCGTCTCACCGCCAGCAACTTCGCCCCGCATGACTACCTGACCGGCAGCCGCTACGAAGATGCCGCCTTGCGCGAGACTTCAGAGACCCATACCAGCTCGTACATCAACTGGCAGCTGCGCCTTGAAATGAAGCTGTGAGCGCGACTGCCGCAAATCCAGACACTGACCGATAGCAGAGCTGTGCTATTTAGAATTTGCATGAATATTGGTCAATCGACAGGCTGAATCGATACGGTTTTGCCCCGCAAACTCGGTGTTTGCCCTGATATGGTGCCTTTTGGCACAGCGCTTGCGCTGTTTCTCGCTGCAGCCGCGTTACCGCGCGGCGCCCGCCACCAGAAACAGGAGACACCATGCCCATCGTCTTGCGCCGTGCCGCGCTCTTTTCAGCCATCGCCGTCACCCTGGCCTTTGCCACGGCGCCCATGGCCTTCGCCCAAAACAAAGGCGAGATCCGCATCGCCCACGTCTACGGCAAGACCGGCCCGCTTGAGGCCTATGGCAAACAAACCCAGACCGGCTTGATGATGGGCCTGGAATACGCCACCGGCGGCACCATGATGGTCGCCGGCAAGAAGCTGGTGGTGATCGAAAAAGACGACCAGGGCAAGCCCGACATCGGCAAGAGCCTGCTGGCCACCGCCTACGGCGACGACAAGGCCGACATCGCCATCGGCACCACCGGCTCGGGCGTGGCGCTGGCCATGCTGCCGGTGGCCGAGGAGTACAAGAAGATCCTGTTGGTGGAGCCGGCCGTGGCCGACTCGATCACCGGCGAGAAGTGGAACAAGTACATCTTCCGCACCGGAAGCAGCAGCGCCCAGGACGCGATCTCCAATGCGGTGGCCGTGGACAAGGCCGGCGTGACCATCGCCACACTGGCGCAGGACTATGCCTTCGGCCGCGACG
>NZ_JANOCG010000196.1:0-4186 GCF_031412075.1 Rhizobacter sp. | reverse complement strand
GCGCCGGAAATCGCCGAGATCCTGCGCATGGTCCTGGGCTGGGCCTGGACGTACGTGATCGTGGCCGAACTCATCGGCGCCTCGAGCGGCATCGGCCACATGATCACCGACAGCCAGGCCTTGATGGCCACCGACCAGATCATCTTCGGCATCATCGTCATCGGCTTGATCGGCCTGGTCAGCGACATCGCCTTCAAGGCGGCGAACCGGCGTTTCTTCCCATGGGCTGCCCTGGGCAAGTGAGTGGGTCCATGAACATCCTTTCGGTGCGCGGTGTCGAGCGCCGGTTCGCTACATCGTCGGGGTCGACCCTGGCACTGCAAGCCACCGACCTCGACGTCGCCGAGAACGACTTTGTCACCATCCTCGGCCCCAGCGGCTGCGGCAAGAGCACCTTGTTGCGCATCGTTGCCGGCCTCGACCAACCGACCGCGGGCAGCGTGGCACTGGAGGGTCGAAAGATCGATGGCCCTGGTGCCGACCGCGGCATGGTGTTCCAGAGCTACACGCTGTTTCCGTGGTTGACGGTGCGCGACAACGTCTGCTTCGGCCTGCGCGAGCGCGGCCTGCCCCGCGCGCAGCAACTCGAAGTCGCCGATGCCTTCCTGCACAAGGTGGGACTGCGCGGCTTCGAACACCACTACCCGAAGCAGCTGTCGGGCGGCATGCAACAACGTACCGCCATCGCCCGGGCGCTGGCCAACGGCCCGCGCATGCTGCTGATGGACGAACCCTTCGGCGCCCTCGACCACCAAACCCGCGAGCTGATGCAGGAGCTGCTGCTCGGCATCTGGGTAGCCGAGAAGAAGACCGTGCTCTTCGTCACCCACGACATCGACGAGGCGGTCTTCATGGGCAGCCGCGTCGTCGTGATGAGCGCGCGCCCCGGCCGCATCAAGCTGGACCGTGCGGTGACGCTGCCACACCCGCGGCACTACTCGGTGAAGACGACGCCGGCCTTCGTCGAACTGAAGGCCGAGTTGACCGAGCAGGTGAGGGTGGAGGTACGGGCGGCGCAGGCGGCGATGGTGGCGGCGGGGTGATGCCTGGCGGCCCGGGTCTATGAGGCAAAAAGTGTTTACACGAATGTTGACACGATCGATGGTTGTCGATACGCTCGTATAAACATTGAAGGAACTAGCATGAGCACATCGCACAGCCAAATTAGCGCCTGGGGAAACGGCTTGGCGCTGCGTCTGACCAAACCCATCGCGAAGGCCGCTGGCGTGACGGAAGGGACGCCTGTGCGTATCCTTGTCGAGCCGGGGCGAATCGTGATCGAGGCAGATACCGAACCGACGCTGGATGCAATGCTCGCGGCATTCGATCGGAAGCGACACGGTGGCGAAGCGATGGCCTTCGCGCCGGTTGGCATCGAGGTGCTTTGATGGCCAGACGCCCCGCGCTCTGGGTGCCCGCACGCGGCGAGATCATCTTCATCGAGCACAGCCCGCATGTCGGCAAGGAGATGCCCGGCCTGCACCCGATGCTGATGTGTTCGACCGCTGCGTTCGCCGGCAAGACCGGCGTCGTGATCGGCTTCCCGATGACGCATGCCGAGTTCAACGCGGACAACCCGTTTGCTCTGGCGGTCCAGGGGCCGAAAAACGAAGTCGGCTATGTGCTTGCGTTTCAGCCCAAGTCGTTCGACTGGCGCGCCCGCAACGCACGTCCTCACCCCTGGGGAGCCGGCCACGACAAGGTGCTCGCCGCTGCGCTCAAGAAACTCGACGCCATCTGTGGGGTCTGCGAGCACTAATCCTTGCGCACACAACGAAGGAGATGGTCATGAACATCACCCTGTCCATTGACGAACGCATTGCAGAGCAGGCCAGGGCCGCTGCCGCCATGGGCAAGAGCCTGAACCAGGCTGTTCGTGATCACCTGGAACAATTGGCAGGCAGCAAGCAACTGACGTCTGAGTTGCAGGCCTTTGAGCAGTCGGCGCTGAAGACGCCCGGCAAGCTCAGAGGTTGGAAATTCGACCGCGAAGAAGCCAACCGCCGTGCGTAGCCTGCTCGACACCAACGTGCTGGTTTACGCCGATGCGGCCGATCACCGCGCCAAACAAAAGCGCGCCATTGAACTCATCAAGACCGCGCGCGCAGGGCCTATGGCCGTTTTGAGCTGGTCCCTGCGTCAGCCGAGCTGATCTCGGGCGCTCTGGACCTGCACATGCTGCGCAGCGTGTCGTTCTACGACGCCTTGATCGTCCAGGCCGCCGTGGACAGCGGTTGCCAGCGTGTGCTGAGCGAAGACATGAAGCACGGCGCCAGCTCTGGCGGCGTGCTCATCGAGAATTCGTTCCTCGCCGCCTGAGCGAGGGCGCCTGTGACGTGACCCAAGCGCTGGCGTTGGCGACCATGCCACCGCTCAGCGGCTCGTAACGACGGCCCGTCACTTCATAGGGTTTGTTCGCTCCACGACACCACCAGCAAAACCGCGGGTGCACACCAGACCAGGGTTACAGCGCTCGAAGTGGCCGATCTGCTGGTGCGCGAGGGACGCAAACTCGCGGCGCCTTGGGATGAAGTGCAGGCCAGCGTGATGCTGGCGTGACTGCCGACCTTGTTTTGCCGACCGGCCTGAGCGCGGCTGCGTGCAGTGAGCTGGCCTGCCCTGGTGAGGAGATCGAGGGACGCGCTACTCCGGCTCGCTGCCTTGCCCGTTCATGTTGATCAAGCGGCACGGGGGCGCGGCAGGCTGGCGTCGCGTTTCACAGTCGACCATCGCCGCGGTGACAGCGTCATCCGCGGTGGTGGCGGCGAGGCTGATGCCCCAAGCACCGCCAGCCGAGAGGGCGAAAGCCCGCGGGTCGGACGCGGTCCGGTAGCGGGCGCGAAAGGCGGTGCGGGCTTCCTCGACCGATCGGATATCCGGCACAGCGGTTTGCGCGTTTGGCGCGCGCCCGGGCGCTTGCTCGCTTTGCACCTCGGCCTCGGCGTCTTCGTCCGCGAGAGTCAGGAACGTCGGCACGCTGACCCAAGCGCTGATGCAGAGCAGGGTAATGGCCGGCAAGAACAGGAACCAGTTGCCGTCGTTCGGGCGTGGCCCGTGGTCGTTGTCGTCGGCCGTGCCGGGCATGAAGGAAAAAACGACCCCGGCGACCGCACCGACGTAGGGCACCCAGAGCAGCACGCCCCACCATGCGCTGAAATTCATGTCATGCAGACGGAGCGCGGTCCACCGCAGACAAAGCCAAAACGTCGCGAGAAAGAAGACGCCGTAGGCAAGCAACCGCGCATTGGTGGGCGACGTGATCAGATGCAGGGCCGCCAACAGCACCAGCGCCGTGCAAAGCGCGCCACAGGTGGCGTACGACAGGCGCCCCATCCGTCCCCCCAGGCCCAAGCCCAGCACCGGCGTTGCTTCGTTCATTCGCTCTTCCCCTGGTGCGCGGGACGGGACTCGAACCCGTACGCCTTGCGGCTGCGGGTTTTAAGCCCGCTACGTCTACCGGTTCCGTCACCCGCGCTGTGCAACTGGCCGCAGCGGGCATGATAGACGTGCCCTCACTCGCTCCAAGGCACCGATGCCGTTGTTCGATCAAGCCGCCCTCAACGAGGGCGTGAAGAAGCGCGAGGTGTTTGGCTGGGCGCTGTACGACTTTGCCAACTCGGGCTACACCACTGTGGTTCTCACGGCGGTGTTCAACAGCTACTTCGTCGGCGTGGTGGCGGGCAAGGCCGATTGGGCGACGCTGGCGTGGACGCTGGCACTCGGCCTCTCGAGCGCTTTGGTGATGATCGTCATGCCCGCACTCGGCGCGTATGCCGACCTGCGCGCGGCCAAGAAGCGGCTGCTGATGATCAGCACGGTGGCCTGCGTGGCCGGCACCGCGGCGCTGGCGCTGGTGGGCGCTGGCGACCTGGTATTGGCGTTCGTTGCGATCGTGTTGTCCAACTTCTTCTACGCCATCGGCGAATCGCTGGCCGCCGCCTTCCTGCCCGAGCTGGCACGGCGCGAGGCGCTGGGCAAGGTGTCGGGTTGGGGCTGGAGCTTCGGCTACTTCGGCGGCATGCTGTCGCTCGGCCTGTGCCTGGCCTACGTGCTCTGGGCGCAAGGGCAGGGGCGGCCGGCCACCGAGTTCGTGCCGGTGACGATGCTGATCACCGCGGCGGTGTACGGCATCGCATCGCTCGGCACCTTTGTGCTGCTGAAGGAACACGCCACGCCGCAGGCCGCG
>NZ_JANOCG010000195.1:0-2243 GCF_031412075.1 Rhizobacter sp. | reverse complement strand
AGCACGCCGAATAGCCTGCTGCAAACAGCTGCTCTGGGTTGGTGCCGGTGCCGCCTGCGCCGCCCAGCTCCTTGGGCGTGGTCAGCGTGGCCTTGAGTGCGCCGTCTGACGATTCGGTGGTGCCGGCACGACCGCCGGTGGAAGTGGCGTGGGCGGTGTAGAGGACTTTGTCGAGTGCCATGGTGAGCTCCGTTCAGGGGTGGGTGGATGGGTCTAACAATCAGTGCGCAGCGGTCTGCAAGGGTCGTCAATGCGCAGCAAGCTGCGCGTCGTCATCAGCGCTCAGCAGCTGCGTGCGCAGTTGCTGCAGGCGTTGTGTCAGGGAGGCCAGCTCGCCCAGGTCGCAGCGGGTGGCCTGGGCCAGTTGCAAGGGCACACGCTTGGACTTCTGGCGCAGCGCGCGGCCTTCGGTGGTGAGGCTCACGATCACGCGGCGCTCGTCGTCGCTGGCGCGCTCGCGTTGCAGCCAGCCGGCGGCTTCCATGCGCTTGAGCAGAGGGGTGAGGGTGCCCGAGTCGAGGAACAGTCGCTCGCCCAGCTCGCTCACGGTAAGGCCGTCACGCTCCCACAGCACCAGCAGCGCCAGGTACTGCGGGTAGGTCAGGCCCAGCGGCGCCAGCAGCGGCTTGTAGAGCTTGGTCATGGCCAGCGAGCTGGAGTACAGCGCAAAGCACAGCTGCTGGTCGAGCAGCTGCCAGTCTTTGGCCGGGCTGTTGGCGGTCTGTGCGGGTGGGCGTGTGGAAACCATGGGTCGAATGATAGTAAAGATTGAGCAATTGAATTGTGTGCAATACATTTACCCTGCCGCGGCCAGGGGCTTAGGGCAGGGGTGGCTCAGGCCTCGCCGGCGGCGGCGAGTGCGTCGAGTTCGGTGGTGATCTGAAGCCAGCGGGCTTCGGCCTGCTCGGTGTCTTCAGCGATCTTCTTCAGGCGCTTGCCTTGCTCCACACGCTGGGCCGGGCTGACCTCGGGTTGGGCGGCGGCCGCTTCGATGTTGGCTTTTTCTTGCGTCATCGCGGCGAGGCTGCGCTCCAGGCCGGCCAGTTCGTTGCGCAGCGGCTTGGTTTGTTCGGCCAGCTTTTGCCGTGCCTGGCCTGTGGCCTTGCGGTCTTTGGTCGATGCAGCGGGGGCGGGTGCTGCGGCCACGGGTGCGGCGACTGCGGCTTTTTTGGCCTTCACCTTCGCATTGCCGGCATCGCGTGCAGCCTTGGCCATTTCGCGCGAGGTGTCGAGCAGCCACTTCTGGTAGTCGTCGAGGTCGCCGTCGAAGGGCTGCACGCCACCGGCGGTGACGAGCCAGAACTCGTCGCACACCTCGCGCAGCAAGGCGCGGTCGTGGCTCACCAGCATCACCGTGCCTTCGAATTCGTTGAGCGCCATGCTCAGGGCTTCGCGGGTGGTCAAGTCGAGGTGGTTGGTCGGCTCATCCAGCAGCAGCAGATTGGGGCGCTGCCACACCAGCATCGCCAGCACCAGGCGCGCCTTCTCGCCACCGCTGAGAGAACCGACGGCTTGCGTGACCATGTCGCCGACGAAGCGGAAGGAACCGAGAAAGTCGCGACCTGCTCACGCGCCTGCGGGCCCACGTCGCGCGCGAGGCGGATCATGTGCATCAACGGGCCGTCGTCGAGCGAGAGCACGTCGAGCTCTTGCTGGGCGAAGTAGCCGATCGACAAACCTTTGCCTTCGGTGACCTCGCCCGAGATCAGCGGGATCTCTTTGGCGATGGTCTTCACGAGCGTCGACTTGCCCTGGCCGTTGGCACCGAGGATGCCGATGCGCTGGCCGGCGAGCACCGAGCGGTTGATGTCTTTGACGATGGCGGTGCCGTTGTAGCCGCAGCTCATCATCGAAAACGCCAACATCGGGTTGGGCAGGCTTTGTGGCTCGCGGAACTCGAACTGGAAATCGCTGCTGGTCAGCACCGGGCCCAGCTTTTCCATGCGGGCCAGCGCCTTCACGCGGCTTTGTGCCTGCTTGGCCTTGCTGGCCTTGGCCTTGAAACGGTCGATGAACTTCTGCAAATGCGCCATGCGCTCTTGCTGTTTGGCGAAGCTGGCTTGCGCCTGCATCAGCCGCTCGGCACGCATCTCTTCAAACGCGGTGTAGTTGCCGGTGTAGCGGGTCAATTTGGTTTCGTCGAGGTGCAGCGTGACCTTGGTGATGGCATCCAGAAATTCGCGATCGTGGCTGATGACGAGCATCGTGCCTTCGTACTTCTGCAGCCAGGCTTCGAGCCAGAC
>NZ_JANOCG010000194.1:0-2028 GCF_031412075.1 Rhizobacter sp. | reverse complement strand
GTAGAAGACGAGTGACAGCGGATCGGCGTAACGGGGCTCGACGACCAGCACGTTCGGCAGGTTGCGCGAGGCCAGGGCAATGTTGTCGTCGATCTGATCGACGATCACCAGCACCGAGTCCAGGCCCATGGCCTTGAACTTGGCGGCCAGCAGCTTGGTCTTGGGGGCTTCGATCGAGATCGAGTCCACCACGGCCAGACGGCCTTCGCGGGCCAGCTGCGACAGGATCGCAGCCATGCCTGCGCGGTACATCTTCTTGTTCAGCTTGTGCGAGAAATTCTCGTCAGGCATGTTCGGGAAGATGCGACCGCCGCCGCGCCACAGAGGCGACGAGGTCATGCCGGCGCGAGCGCGGCCGGTACCCTTTTGGCGGAAAGGCTTCTTGGTCGAGTGATGGACCTGTTCACGGTCCTTCTGGGCGCGGGTGCCCTGGCGGGCGTTGGCCTGGAAGGCCACGACCACCTGGTGCACCAGGGCTTCGTTGTAGTCGCGAGCGAAGATGGCGTCAGGCGCTTCCACCTTGGCGGTGGCCTGACCCTGCTCGTTCAGGAGCTCGAGTTGCATCAGTTGGCTCCCTTCTTGACTTTGACCTTGACGGCCGGGCGAACAACAACGTGACCGTTCTTGGCGCCCGGGACCGCGCCGCGTACCAACAGCAGTTGCCGGGCTTCGTCAACGCGCACGATGTCCAGGTTCTGCGTGGTGCAGGTTTCGTCGCCCATGTGGCCAGTCATCTTCTTGCCCGGGAACACGCGACCCGGATCCTGAGCCATGGAAATCGAGCCAGGCACGTTGTGCGAACGACTGTTGCCGTGCGACGCGCGTTGCGATCTGAAGTTGTGGCGCTTGATGGTGCCTGCGAAGCCCTTGCCGATTGACGTGCCCTGCACGTCGACCAACTGGCCGGCGACAAACATCGTCACCGGAACCGTCGCGCCAGCTTGATACTGGGCTGCGACGTCGGCCTCGACGCGAAACTCCTTGAGGACTTCACCGGCTTCGACGCCCGCCTTGGCGAGGTGGCCGGCCTCAGGCTTTGTGACACGCGAAGCTTTGCGCGCACCGAACGCCACTTGAATGGCGCTGTAGCCGTCGGTCTCTTGGGTCTTGATCTGGGTCACACGGTTGTTGGACACATCCAGCACCGTCACAGGGATGGTGTCGCCATCGTCTGTGAAGATGCGCATCATGCCCACCTTGCGGCCCAGCAAACCGAGACGGTTGCTCAGACTCATTTTTTTCTCCAGCCCCAGCCGCTCTCGCGACGGAAGCTATTACGAACACCCGACATCGATTGGCCGGGCTGATTTTGCGATTGGCCCAGGGTGACCCGAGACCTCACGCGCGAACACCGAGCAGGCATAGCCCAACCCGGAAAAGCTGGCGAGTATAGCTTGCAGCGGCGCCCCGATGCAAGGGGCGGAGTAGGGCTGCGGCCAAAGAGAAGGCCCCGACCTGTCAAGACAGGGTCGGGGCCTTTAATGCTTGATGGCCCCAACGGGCCTTGAATCACTGCAGCTTGATTTCGACGTCGACGCCCGCGGGCAGGTCGAGCTTCATGAGCGCGTCGACCGTCTTGTCGGTCGGGTCGACGATGTCCATCAGGCGCTGATGAGTTCGGATCTCGAACTGGTCGCGGCTGGTCTTGTTGACGTGTGGAGAACGCAGGATGTCGAAGCGCTCCATGCGTGTCGGCAGCGGCACGGGGCCCTTGACGATGGCGCCTGTGCGCTTGGCGGTCTCGACAATCTCGAGGGCCGACTGGTCGATCAGCTTGTAGTCAAACGCCTTGAGGCGGATGCGGATCTTTTGCTTTTGCATGACGGTTCCTTGAAGAGCAGGTGGTGAGCACCGGGCGGAGGCCGCCCGATGCGCGTCACGCATTGATTACGCGAGGATCGTTGCAACGACGCCCGAGCCGACGGTGCGACCACCTTCACGGATGGCGAAGCGCAAGCCCGTCTCCATGGCGATCGGCGCAATCAGCTTGACCGTGATGCCGACGTTGTCGCCCGGCATGACCATTTC
>NZ_JANOCG010000193.1:0-2639 GCF_031412075.1 Rhizobacter sp. | reverse complement strand
CTGCCGGCGGATGAGTTGAAGAAGAAGGACGCGGCCTTCAAGGGTGCGGTGGCCGCTGCGCTGAAGGAGGCCGGCTATCCGGCCAAGGCCGACCCGGCCAAGATCAACAAGCCACTGGTCGTGGCCATCCTCACCTTGCTCGTGATCTACGTGACCATGGTTTATGGTCCGATCGCCGCGATCCTGGTGGAGATGTTCCCGACCCGCATCCGCTACACCTCGATGAGCTTGCCGTACCACATCGGCAACGGCTGGTTCGGCGGGCTGCTGCCTGCCACGGGGCTCGCGATCGTGGCGCAGACCGGCAACATGTACAACGGCCTCTGGTATCCGATCATCTTTGCCCTCATCACCTTCGTGGTCGGCATGATGTTCGTCAAAGAGACCAAAGACGTCGACATCTACGCGAAGGACTGATCCATGTGGAAACTTGTCCTCGGGTTCGTGGTCTTTGCAGCCCTGACGCTCTGGGTGCTCAGCAAAGGGGGTGACATCGATATGAGTGGCGAAAAGCACGGTATCGAGGTCTCGCCCGAAGCCGCGGCCTCGGCGGCGTCGAAGTAGACGAGACCCGTCTGGTTCGACAGACAGCCGGCTCAGCCCCGACTCAGGGCTGAGCCGGCTTTTTCACGTCTGCGCCGGGTGGGGTCTGCTGCAGCTTGGCGAGGCAGGTCATGCACACGCAGCGTTCGTATTGCGAGCGCAGCATTTGTGTGGAAGCAGGTGAGAGCGTGAACTGCCCGCAGGCGCAGGGCAGGGGATCGTTGACGCCGCAGTGGAACGCGCCGCCGCAACGCGGGCAGCTGGCGTCGGCGGCGTTCACATCAGCTGCGTCGACGTCGGGCCAGCACGGCCGTGGCGAGCCCCAGGCCCGTGAGCCAGGCCCAGCCGAGGGCGCCACCGCCGTCGTCGCCGCCACCCCCACCGCCGCTGGCGGGTGGCGGTGTGGTCGAGCCGACCTGGCCGGTGAGAGGCACTGCGCGGGTGAAGGTGGTTCCCGAGCCCTGCACACGCATCGAGAGGTTCAACGAGGCTGAGTAGGCCGCGGTGTCGGGCGCCGAGAAGCGCACGTCGACACGGCACGAGGTGGTGTTGAGCAAGGTGCTTGCGGCCAGGGTCTGCGCGTTGCAGGTGTCGGCCGTGGACGTGAACCGGGCCGCGCCAGAACCGGTGATCGTGACGCCGGTGATGGTCAACGTGCCGGTGGTGATGGAGTTGTTGAGATCCACCGACTGCGACAGCGTGTTGGTGTTGATGGCCGTGGCCGTGAAGCTGAGCTGAGCCGCGCTGGTCTTGGGCGTGTCGGCGAGGTAGGCCGCGATGTTGCCGCGTTGTTCAGGGCTCAGCTGGTTGTACTGACCCATGACCCCGCCAAAGTTTCCGCCGATGGCCGCGCCAAAGCGTGACAAGGCCCGATCAAAGGTGACAGCGGTGAAGATGGGCGTCGACGCCGTGCTGCCCGTGGCGATGCGGTTGCGCCGATCTTGAGCGTTGTGGCAGTTGGTGCAGTTTCCCAGTGCCCCGATACCCGATTCGTTGGACGTGTCTTCGAACAGGCGCTTGCCCACAATCGGGTCACCCGAGGTCTGCGCCACGCTGGGTGCTGCCCACAGCGCCAGGCAGGCCAGCGCGGCTCCGGTCAGAAGCCAGCGGGTGGGAATGCGTTCGAGAAGGTTCATGGCGTGAAAGGCGCGCGCCGCGGAATTTGCGGACTTTGCATTTCATCGCGTTGCCTCTCTCGTGGGGGCACGAGGTTGTTACGCCTTGTGTAACCAGGGCACGCGCCCATGGCCGGGCGTGAGTGAAAGAGCTCCGGCTGCGCGTGCGATGTTTGGCAGCGCGTGGCCCATTGCCCCAGGTGGCCCCCCGCGCTCCAGGATGCGTCTGCTTACCAGCAGTGGCCTGCCACCAACGATGCCCTTCCCGCCGGAGCTACCGTTCGCCCTGAGCCCGTCGAAGGGCCCCTGTGCACGCCGCTGGCTTCGACAGGCTCAGCCCGAACGGGGAGGGGGATCGTAAAACTCTCAGGCTCTCAGCCCTTGTCGAAGAGCGCCATGTGCTGCTCGCGCAGCTGGTTCTTCAGCACCTTGCCCATGGCATTGCGGGGCAGCTCGCTCACCACGTAGACGCGCTTGGGCACCTTGAAGTTGGCGATGCGGTTCTTCAGGCTTTGCACGATGGCCGCGTCGTTGAGGTGGGAGCCGGGTTTGGCCACCACCACGGCCACGCCGGCTTCGCCGAAGTCAGGGTGGGGCACGCCGATCACCGCGCTTTCGGCCACGCCGGGCATCTCGTTGATGAAGCCTTCGATCTCGGCCGGGTAGACGTTGTAGCCGCCCGAGATGATGAGGTCTTTGCTGCGCCCGACGATGGTCACGTAACCCTGGTCGTCGACGCGGCCCACGTCGCCGGTCTTGAACCAGCCATCGGCGGTGAACTCTTCTTTCGTCTTGTCGGGCATGCGCCAGTAGCCGGCAAACACGTTGGGTCCGTTGACCTGGATGCCGCCCACCTCTCCGGCGGGGCAGGGCTGGCCTGTGTCGTCTCGCACCCGCAGGCCCACGCCGGGCAGCGCGAAACCGACGGTGCCGCCACGCCGCTCGCCGTCTTCTGTGCGGTAGGGGTTGGAGGTGAGGATG
>NZ_JANOCG010000192.1:0-11447 GCF_031412075.1 Rhizobacter sp. | reverse complement strand
GACATCGAGGTCATGCGCCGCGTCTACGAGACCAACAACATCGGCATGGCCGCCACCTTCCAGCCCTTCGTCACCCCGATGCGCGCGCGCCGCTCGGGCACGCTGGTGGGCATCGCCAGCGTGGCGGGCATCCGTGGCCTGCCGGGGCATGGGGCCTACTGCTCCAGCAAGGCGGCCGTCATCAGCTACTGCGAGACCTTGCGCGGCGAGCTGCGCGATGCGGGCGTGAAGGTGGTGACCATCGCGCCTGGCTACGTGGCGACACCACTCACCGCAAAGAACCGCTACAGCATGCCCTTCCTGATGCAGCCCGAGGCGTTTGCCGACAAGTCGTTTGCGGCCATCACCGGGGGCGTGAGCTACCGCGTGATCCCGTGGCAGATGGGCCTGGTGGCCAAGCTCATGCGGCTGCTGCCCGACGCGCTGTTCGACCGTGTGCTGGCCGGTCGGCCACGCAAACAACGCCAGGGTGAATGACGGCGTGAACTGGTGGCGTTGGCTGGTGACGGGCGGGCTGAGCTTGCTCGCGGGTGGGGTCGTCGCATCAACGGCCTCCTACCCAGACGGCGTGCGCCCGCAGGCGGTGCGGTTGGCCGTTGACGAACCGGCCTTGCGCATCGATGGCCGCCTCGACGAGGCCGTGTGGCAACGCGCGCCGGTGCACGACGCCTTCACCCAGTACCTGCCGGTCGAGCGCTGGCCGGCGCCGATGCGAACCACGGTGCAGGTGGTGGTCGACGACAGCGGCATCACCTTCGGCATTCGCGCTTACGACCCCAACCCGGCCTTGATCCGCGCACCGCTGGTGCGCCGTGACCAGGTGATGCGCGACCAGGACTTCGTCTCCATCGTGCTCGACCCGGTCGGCGCGCGCCAGTCGGCGCAGTTTGTGCGGGTCAATGCGGCGGGCGTGGTGGCCGACGGCATGTTCATCGCCGACACCGACACCGAAGACTTCGCACCTGACTTCGAAACCGAAGCCGCCGTGCAGCGTGAGCCCGATGGCTACAGCGTCGAGCTGCGCCTGCCGCTGCTGGCGCTGCGCTACCCCTATGCGGGCGGCGGCGCCTGGCGTTTGATGGTCACGCGCAGCGTGCCACGCGAGGCCAGCGTGCTGCTGCTGAGTGCACCCCTGAGCAAGGACGCGCTCAGTTTCATCAGCGAGCTGCAAGCGGTGGCGGGCCTCGAAGACGTGACCGACCGGGTGCGCGACCGCGACGTTCTGTCGGTGCGTCCCGAGCTGACCGCGCGCCGAACACGCGGCGAGCAGCGCGCCAACGAGCTGTCGCTGGGGGCCGACATCAAATGGCGCCCGCGTGCCGACTGGGTGTTCGATGCCACGCTGAATCCCGACTTCTCGCAGGTCGAGCTCGACACGCCGCAACTCGCGGGCAACACCCGCTTTGCACTCAGCGTGCCCGAGAAGCGCGCTTTCTTTCTCGAGAGCACCGATGTGCTCGACCTGCCCTTGCCGGCGTTCTACTCGCGCTCGGTCACCGACCCGCGCTGGGGTGTGCGTGCCACCTGGCGCGGCGCTGGCGCCGATGCCACCGCGCTCAGCCTGAGCGATGCGGGCGGTGGCCTGATCCTGCAACCCGGCGCCTACGGGACCGGTGTGGCGCTGCAAGACGCCCGCTCGCAAGCCACGCTGCTGCGCGCGCGCTGGCATGCGGCGGCGGCCACGCTGGGCGGCCTGGTGTCGCAGCGCGACTACGGCGACGGCCGCGACAACCGCGTCGCCGGTGCCGATGTGTTGTGGCGTGCCAGCGGCCAGGATCAGCTGCGGGTGCGCCTGCTCGGCTCGCAGACCACCGCGCTGTTTGATGCCGACGGTGCGCCCCACACGGCACCGCGTGAAGACGGCCACCACACCTTGCTGTCGTGGTGGCGGCGCACACCGGGTTGGAACATCACCGCCGAGCTGAGCGACGTCAGCCCGCGTTTTCGCAACGACAACGGGTTCGTCGAGCAGGCCGGTGTGCGTACCCTCAAGACCGAGCTGATCCGGCGTTTCGGCGAGCGCGAGCTCGCGCCGCTGGGCGCCTGGTCGGCCTTCACCGCTTATGAATTCGAAGCCACGCTGGCGCTCGAACAACGTTCGGCCTTGCGCGATGCTCCTGCGGGCATGGCCGGCGGCGAGACGGTGCTGCGGCACATCCACCCCGGCCTGTGGTGGGCGGCCGCGCTGAACACCGAAGCGTGGTTGCAGCTGCACCTGAATGCCGAGCGCGCCAAACCGGCCAGCGCGGGTGGGCGGCTGCACCCCTCGCGCAGCCTGGCGTTGGGGTATGGCGTCAACCCGGCGCCCTGGTTCACGCGCTTCAACGCCGAACTCGAAGTGGGTGAGCGGCTCGATGTCGAAGCCGACCGTGTCGGGCGCGGGGCGGTCTGGTTGTTCGAAGCCAAGCTGCGCGCCGGTTTGCCCAACGGCTGGGGCCTAGAGTCGGAACAGCGTGTGCAGCAGGGTTTCATCCAGGGCCGTGACGGCCAGCGGGCGCTGACCGACACCGCCGCGCAGTGGCTGGGTGTGCTGCACCTGAGTGCGCGCGACTCGCTGCGCGTGTTGTGGCAACGCAGCCGGCTGGCACGCGCCGAAGACACAACGGCCGCCGTGCCGGCGAACGCTTCGCGCGAGACCGTGGCATCCCTCGTGGCCCAGCGGCGCTTCGGTGTGGGCCGTGTGCTGAGCGCCGGGTTGAGCCGGCAAAGCCGTCAGCCACCACGTGCGCTGGAAACCGAGCTGTTCATCAAGGCGTCGTTCGAGCTGATGCCCTGAAGGAGTTTGCCCTGATGGGCGCCGGCATGAAAAAAGCGGTGGGTGCTTGCGCACTCACCGCTTCTCGATGAAACGCTTCAGTGAAGAAGCGGTTCAGCAGCTGGTTTCAGTAACCGCCGCGGCTACCGCCGCCGCCGCCACCACCGTAGCCGCCGCCACCACCGCCGGAACGGCCACCGCCGCCACCGCCGTAGCCGCCACCACCGCCGGAGCGGCCACCGCCGCCACCGCCGTAGCCGCCGCCACCGCCGCTACCACCACCCGAGCCGCCGCCGAAGCCGCCGCCACCGGAGCGGCCACCGCCGCCACCGAAGCCACCACCACCGCCGGAGCGACCACCGCCGCCACCGAAGCCACCCGGACGCTCTTCACGCGGGCGGGCTTCGTTGACAACCAGGGCGCGGCCGTCGAGGGCCTGGCCGTTCATGCCGTTGATGGCCGATTGGGCCTCGGCGTCCGAGCCCATTTCCACGAAACCGAAGCCCTTGGAGCGGCCGGTGTCGCGATCCATCATCACCTTGGCAGATGAGACAGTGCCGAACTGTGCGAATGCTTGTTGGAGATCCTCGTCGCGAACGCTGTAGGCGAGGTTGCCGACGTAAAGTTTATTGCCCATGGAGAGAGCCTTTCTTTCCTGAAGTCACAGAGAACAAATTTGGAGCTTTTACCTATCCTGAACCATTCAAGCGAAGGCGCTGCATCCATACCGGGAATTTCCATTATCAAGTAATTGCGCAAAGCGGTGCAAATAGTGGAAAGCCCTGCAATACGTCCTAGTTGAAAGTGTTGTTTTCCCAGCCTGACATTCGACGGTGCTGTTTCGGTCCGCACCATCCCTATGATCGCAAGGCCCCACTTGCAGCCCTGGCCCCATGAACACGCGCATCGCCAGCCTGGTTCCCAGCCTCACCGAATTGGTGGTTGAGCTGGGTTTGGGCGATCAATTGGTGGCGCGCACGGGTTTTTGCATTCACCCTGCACCGCGATTGCGCGATGTACCCAAAGTGGGTGGCACCAAGGATGTGAATCTCGCCAAATTGAAGCAGCTGGCGCCCACCCATGTGCTGCTGAATGTGGATGAAAACCGCCTCGATACCGCTCAGGCGCTTCAAACCCTCGGCGCCCAACTGGTGGTCACCCACCCCTGCGACCCGGAAGACAACCTGGCCCTCATCGACCAGTTGGCCCAGGTGTTTGCCGACCTGCCGGGCGTGGCGGAGCGTGCGCACCAACTGCGCTCAGCCATGTCAGATGAATTGGCGCAGACCCAGCCGGCCGCTCGCGACCCCTGCCGCGTGCTCTACCTGATCTGGCACGGGCCGTGGATGACAGTCGCGCGCGACACCTACATCTCGCGCATGCTGGCCCGCGTCAACTGGCTGAGTGAGCCGGCGCTGGACGGCGGTGAGCGTGGTGCCGCGCGTTACCCGGTGCTGCGTGGCGACGAGCCCTGGCTGGCCGACGTCGAGCGGGTGCTGCTCAGCTCCGAGCCGTTCAATTTCACCGACGACCACCTGCACCAAGCCCAGGCGTTGTGCCCGCAGGCGCAGGTTCAGCGGGTCGACGGCGAGCTGCTCAGCTGGTACGGCCCACGCGCGCTCGCGGGTTTGCGCTATCTGCGTGAACTGGCCCACCACCAACAAAATGCCCCATGGACATCTACAAACCGCTGATCGCCTTGCTCGCCATCGTCAACCCGATCGGCGTGATCCCCTTCTTCATTCACTTCACCGAAGGTTTCACCCGCGAGCAGCGCAAGCGCACCATCCGCGTGGCGGCGTTCAGTGCTTTTGTGGTGATTGCCGTCAGCGCGCTGGCCGGGCTCAAGATCATCGAGTTCTTCGGCATCTCGCTGGCCTCGTTCCAGGTGGGCGGCGGCACGCTGCTGCTGATCTCGGCGCTGCAGATGCTCAATGCGCAGCCGGCCGAAACGCGGCCCGAAGACGTCAACGAAGGTGACACCAAGGTCGATGCCGGCGACAGCATCGCGGTGGTGCCGCTCACCATCCCGCTGCTCACCGGCCCGGCCACCATCTCCACCATGGTGATCTACGCCGACAAGACCCGCCACTGGTGGGAGCTGGCCTTCCTGGTCGGCTATGGCGTGGTGATCGGCATCGCGGTGTGGCTGGCCTTCAGTGCCTCCGGGCGCATCGCCAAGGTGTTGGGCAAGACCGGCATCAACGTGATGACACGCCTGATGGGTTTGATCCTCGCGGCACTGGCGGTCGAGGTGATGTCGGACGGGTTGATCAAGCTTTTTCCCATCCTCGCCAGCACGGTTCGCTGACTTCACCCAGGCTTCATTCGCACTTCATGGCCCGGGGCGACATTGCGTCGCTTCAACCCTGGAGCCTGAATGAAAGTCAACCCGCTCGTCGCCAAGACATTTGCCATTCTCGTCATCGTGGGCCTGCTGATGCTGGCCTTGGGCCGCATCGGCACCCTGGCCGACGAGCGCCAACAACGTTTCCGCGAAGCCGAGGCGAGCGTCGAGCACAGCCAGGCGGGCCGCCAGGCGCTGCTCGGGCCGGTGTTGCACAGCGCCTGCGTCGAAGAGTGGGAGGCGGTGAGCGGCGAAGGCAAGGACCGTGTCACCACCACCGGCCGGCGCGAGTTTGACCTCAGCGCCACGCCGCGCTTGCTGAGCGTGCAGGCCAAGGTGGCGATGGAGCCGCGCTACCGCGGGCTGTTCAAGATCAACACCTACTCGGCCAGAACGGTGTTGAAAGCGCAGTGGGCACCGCTGTCGGCCTTGCGGCCGGTGGCCGAGCACAAGGACTCGCGCCTGAGCTGCCAGCCGCCGGTGCTGACGGTCGGCGTGAGTGACGCGCGTGGCATCCGCCAAGCGGTGGTGCAGGTGGGTGGCGACAGCCTGCCGGTGCGCGCGGGCACGGCGCACAAGAGTCACCCGCGCGGTTTTCACGTGCTGTTGCCAGAAGCGCTGCGCCAATCGGAGCAGCTGTTCAGTGCCGAGGTGACGCTGGAACTGGTGGGCACCACCGACCTGGCCGTGGCCCCCGTGGCCGACGACACCCGCATGCAGCTCGACGCCAACTGGCCGCACCCGTCGTTCGGCGGGCGCTTTCTGCCGGTCACGCGCGAGGTGCGGGCCGATGGTTTCAGCGCGGCGTGGCAGGTGTCGTCGCTGGCCACCACCGCGCCGCTCGACTTTGTGCGCGGCGCGGCCTTGTGCACCACCGAGCGCGCCGAAGGCAAGTGCATCGAGTCGTTCAATGTCTCGTTCATCGACCCGGTCAACCCCTACTCGCTGAGCGACCGCGCCATCAAGTACGGCCTGCTGTTCATCGCGCTCACCTTCGTGGCGGTGGCCATGGCCGAGGTGATGCGCCGGCTGCGCGTCCACCCCATCCAGTACCTGCTGGTGGGCTCGGCCTTGTCGATCTTCTTCCTGCTGTTGCTGAGCCTGTCTGAACACTTGCCGTTCGCGCTCTCCTATGCGCTGGCCAGTGCGGCCTGTGTCGGCTTGCTCGGGGTCTACGGCAGCCACCTCCTGGGTGGGTGGCGTGCGGGCCTGGGCTTTGGTGCGGGTGTGGCTGCCTTGTATGGCGCGCTCTACGCGTTGTTGCAAATGGAGCAGACCGCCCTGGTGATGGGCTCGGTGCTGCTCTTTGTCGTGCTGGCCGCGGTGATGCTGCTGACACGCCGTCTCGACTGGTACAGCCTGTTGCGCACGCCAGCAACACCTGCGGCTTTGGAGTAAGCAAGCGAGAGGTTTCGAAGGCTAGACTCTGCGGCGAACAGCAGAGCGGCCTTCCGTGACCCCCTCCATCTACGACTACATCATCTGCGGGGCCGGCACTGCCGGCTGCCTGCTGGCCAATCGGCTCTCGGCCGACCCGACCAAACGCGTGCTGCTGATCGAAGCCGGCGGCAACGACGACTACATGTGGATCCACATTCCGGTCGGCTACCTCTATTGCATTGGCAACCCGCGCACCGACTGGTTGTATTTCACCGACGAAGACCCCGGCCTGAACGGCCGCAAGCTGCGCTACCCGCGTGGCAAGGTGCTGGGTGGCTGCTCCAGCATCAACGGCATGATCTACATGCGCGGCCAGGCGCGCGACTACGACCACTGGGGCGCTCTCGGCAATGAGGGCTGGAGCTGGCGCGAGTGCCTGCCGGCCTTCATGAAGCACGAAGACTTCCACAAGGGCGCCGACGCGGTGCACTCCGCGCCCGGCTTCGACCCCAAAGGTGAACGTCAGGGCGGCGAGTGGCGCGTCGAAAAGCAGCGCCTGCGCTGGGACGTGCTCGACGCGTTTGCGCAGGCCGCACAAGAGGCCGGCATCCCGCACAGCAACGACTTCAACCGCGGCGACAACGAAGGTGTGGGCTACTTCGACGTCAACCAGCGCAGTGGCATCCGCTGGAATGCGACCAAGGCGTTCCTGCGCCCGATCGAACAGCGCGACAACCTGCAGGTCTGGACTGGCGCGCACATCTCGCGCGTGCTGCTCGACGAGGGCGACGGCAGCGAGCGCCGCGCCATCGGCGTCGAGGTGTTGCCACACGGTGGCGGCGAGCCGATCCAGGTCAAGGCACGCGCCGAGGTGATCCTGGCCACCGGCGCCATCGGCACGCCGCAGATCCTGCAGCTGTCGGGCATTGGCGCGGCGAGCCTGTTGCAACACCACGGCATCCCGGTGCAGCACCACCTGCCCGGGGTGGGCGGCAACCTGCAAGACCATTTGCAGATTCGCGCGGTCTACAGCGTGCAAGGCGTGAAGACGCTCAACACCCAGGCCAACTCGCTGTGGGGCAAGGCGAAGATCGGCCTTGAATACGCCTTCAAGCGCAGCGGCGCGATGAGCATGGCGCCCTCGCAGCTGGGTGCGTTTACCCGAAGCAGCCCCGAGCAGCCGCACGCCAACCTCGAATACCACGTGCAGCCGCTGTCGCTCGACGCCTTTGGCGAGCCGCTGCACGCTTTCAATGCGTTCACCGCCAGCGTGTGCAACCTCAACCCGACCAGCCGCGGCCAGGTGCAGATCCGCAGCCATTCGCCGCATGACGCGCCGAGCATCCGCGCCAACTACCTGAGCACCACCGAAGACCGCCGCGTGGCGGCCGATTCGCTGCGTGTCACCCGCCGCATCGTGGCCCAGCCGGCGCTTGCCAAATACAGCCCGCAAGAAGTGAAACCGGGCCCGCAGTTCCAGACCGACGAGGAGCTGGCCCAACTGGCCGGTGACATCGGCACCACCATCTTCCACCCGGTGGGCACGGCCAAGATGGGCCCCGAGTCCGACCCGCTGGCGGTGGTCGACGCCCGCCTGCGGGTGCACGGCGTGCGTGGGCTGCGCGTGGTCGACGCGAGCGTGATGCCCACCATCACCAGCGGCAACACCAACTCGCCCACGTTGATGATTGCAGAGCGTGCAGCCGCCTGGATTCTGGCGGGCTGATGTTTCTTTTCGACTACACCAACGCACTGTTCTTCAGCTCGGCCGTCAACCTGATTGTCGGCATCGCGCTGCTGCTGGCCTGGCGGCGCGACCCGCGCCAGCTCTTCTCGCGCGACCTCGGCTGGGCCTACCTCGCGCAGATCTGCGTGCCGCTGGCCTACTTCACGATGCGCCAGCCGCAGCAGGCGTTGCAGATCGTCGGCACGGTCGCAGTCGTCACCACCTCGGCGCTTTACCTGGCCCTGGTGATGCTGGGCAGCGCGCGGCTGGCGGGGCTGGCGCCCACTCGGGTGCAGAGCGGCGCGGTGTTCGTGAGCTTGCTGCTGCTGGGGTTGGTGCTGATCCAGGTGCACCCGCGACTGGCACAGTCGGTCAGCGCCTGCCTGCACGTGGCCGCCGGCGTCGTGGCCACCGGCTGGTTGTGGCGGCTCGGTGCCGGCGAGCGGCTGGTCGGTTTGATGCTGGTCCTGGTAGGTGCCAACCAGTTTCTGTTTGTGGTGATGGGCGAGCCCGGGCTGGGTCTGCAGCTGGCCATTGCCGGCGTTTTGCGGCTGACGCTGGGCTTGTCGCTGTTGCATGCGGCGGTGAGTCGTTCGCTCGATGAATCGCGGCGCCTGCGGCAGCGCTTCCAGCAGCTGACCGAACGTTCGCACCAGGGCGTGGCCGTGGTGCAGGGTGAGGAGCTGACCTATGCCAACCCGGCGCTGTTGCGCATCTACGGCCTGTCGTCGCTGTCGGAGGTGAACACGCTGTGGCGCGACGCGACCATGCCCGAAAAAGAGCGCGCCCAGGCGCGCGAGCGGCACCGCCAGATCGTCAGCGGCGAGCTGGCCCAGGCGAGCTGGGACGGGCAGCGCTACCGTTTCGACGGCACGCCGATCCACCTGCGGTTTTCGGCCTGGCGGATCGACTGGGACGGCAAGCCCGCCGAGCAGGTGGTGGTGACCGACGAGACCGCGCAGCACAACGCCACCCAGGCCTTGTTGCACCAGGCCACGCACGACGAGCTGACCGGCCTGCCCAACCGCAGCGCCTTGTTGCAGCGCCTGCGAACGCTGTGCGCCGTGCCCGACAACGCCTTCGCACTGGTGCTGCTCGATGTCGACCGCTTCAAGCTCTTCAACGAGGCACATGGCCACACCGTGGGCGACGAGGTCTTGCGCACCTTGGCCACCACGCTCGAGCACACCCTGCACGGCGAGGCCGAGGTCATGCGCCTGGGCGAAGACGAGTTCGCCCTGCTGGCCCACCGCGCCGGTGATGAAGACACCGCGCAGGCGCTGACGCAGCGTGTGCGCAAGCGGCTGTCGCGTGCCCTGACCGTGCACAGTCACGAGTTTTTCCTTGACGTGTCGATGGGCGTGGCGCTCTACCCCACGACCACCCGCAACCCCGAGGCCTTGCTGCGTTCTGCCAACGCCGCCATGCACCAGGCCAAGGCCGTGCCCGGCACCTCACTGCAGTTTGCGCAAGAACGTTTCGAGCGCGGCTCGGGCATCGAGCTCGACGCCGAGCAGGGCTTGCGTGCCGGCGTCAGCAACGAAGAGTTCGTGCTGTTCTACCAACCCAAGATCGACGCGCGCAGCGGCGAGCTGGTGGGCTTCGAGGCCCTGGTGCGCTGGGACCGCCCGGGCCTCGGCCGCATCGCGCCCAATGACTTCATCCCTGCGGCCGAACGCACCGGCCTGATCGTGCCCCTGGGCCGCCTGATCCTGGCGCAGGCGTGCCAGCAGTTGGCGCTCTGGCAAGCCGAGCTCGGCACCGCGTTGCCTGTGGCGGTGAACGTCTCGCCGCTGCAGTTGCTCGACGCCGGCTTTCCCGGCATGGTGGCCAACACGCTGCAGCAGTACGGCGTGCCGCCCACGCTGTTGACGCTGGAGATCACCGAAAGCGCTGCCGTCACCCACCTGGAGCAGGCGCGCGACCAGATCCAGGAGATGCGCGCCCATGGTGTGGAGGTGGCGCTCGACGATTTCGGCACCGGCTTTTCATCGCTCAACCTGTTGCGCAGCCTGCCGGTGAGTTCGGTCAAGATCGACCGCTCGCTGATCGAGCCGCTGCCGGCGGTCGATGCGTCGGCGGTGGTGAAGGCCATCTGCCAGCTCGCCGGGGTGTTGCGACTCGACGTGGTGGCCGAGGGCATCGAGACCGAAGCCCAGGCCGAGGCCGCGCGCCAAGCCGGCTGCCACGTGCTGCAGGGCGCGCTGTTTGACGTGCCCTTGACGGCAGAGCAGGCGCTCGAGCGGCTGAAGAGCGCGCGCGCCGCCTGACGAGCCTGCTGCGTTCGGGTCAGCCCGCGCTGACGCGGCTCACCACCGCCTTCGCATACGCCGCGGTGCTGGCCGTGCCGCCCAGGTCACCGGTGCGGATGTTGTCGATGTTGAGCGTGTCGGCGATGGCCTTGCGCACCCGGGTGGCCTGGTCGTGCAGCTTCACGTGGTCGAGCATCAAGGCCGCGGCCAGCAGCAAGGCGGTCGGGTTGGCCAGGCCCTTGCCGGCGATGTCGGGCGCCGAGCCGTGCACGGCCTCGAAGATCGCTGCGTCGGCGCCGATGTTGGCGCCCGGTGCCATGCCCAGGCCACCGACGAGCCCGGCCACCAGGTCGGACAAGATGTCGCCAAACAGGTTGGTCGTGACGATCACGTCGAACTGGTAGGGGTTCAACACCAGCTTCATCGCGCAGGCGTCGACGATGATGGTCTCGAGCACGATGCGGCCCTTGTACTTTTTCTCGTACAGCTCCAGGCCCGTCTCCAGGAAGATGCCGGTCAGCGCCTTCATGATGTTGGCCTTGTGCACCAGCGTGATCTTCTTGCGGCCAGTGGCGATGGCGTGTTCGAAGGCAAATTCCAGCAGGCGGCGGCTGCCGGCGCGGGTGTTGATGCCGGTGGCCATGGCCACGGCGTGCGGGTCGCCGTCGATCTCGATGTAGTGCTCGTGGCCGATGTACAGGCCTTCGAGGTTTTCGCGCACGATCACGAGGTCAATGTTGTCGTAGCGCCCGCCGGGGGTGATGGTGTGCGCCGGGCGCAGGTTGGCGTAGAGCTTGAACTCCTCGCGCAGCCGCACGTTCGACGAGCGGTAGCCGCCGCCCGATGGGGTTTCGAGCGGGCCCTTCAGCGCGAGGCGGGTGCGGCGAATGCTGTCGAGCGTCGCCGCCGGCAGCGGGTCACCACTGGCTTGCACGCCGCCGAGGCCGGCGATCTGGCGGTCCCAGACGAACGGCGCCTTCAGCGCAT
>NZ_JANOCG010000191.1:0-1598 GCF_031412075.1 Rhizobacter sp. | reverse complement strand
ATCAGCGGGATCTCTTTGGCGATGGTCTTCACCAGCGTCGATTTGCCCTGGCCGTTGGCACCGAGGATGCCAATGCGCTGGCCGGCGAGCACCGAGCGGTTGATGTCTTTCACGATGGCGGTGCCGTTGTAGCCGCAGCTCATCATCGAAAACGCCAGCATCGGGTTGGGCAGGCTTTGTGGCTCGCGGAACTCGAACTGGAAGTCGCTGCTGGTCAGCACCGGGCCCAGCTTTTCCATGCGGGCCAGCGCCTTCACGCGGCTCTGCGCCTGCTTGGCCTTGCTGGCCTTGGCCTTGAAGCGGTCGATGAACTTCTGCAGGTGCGCCATGCGCTCTTGCTGCTTGGCGAAGCTGGCCTGGGCCTGCATCAGGCGCTCGGCGCGCATTTCTTCAAACGCGGTGTAGTTGCCGGTGTAGCGGGTCAACTTGGTCTCATCCAGGTGCAGCGTGACCTTGGTGATGGCATCGAGAAATTCACGATCGTGGCTGATCACGATCATGGTGCCTTCGTACTTCTGCAGCCACGCTTCGAGCCAGACCAGGGCGTCCAGGTCCAAGTGGTTGGTGGGCTCGTCGAGCAGCATCAGATCGGCGGGGCACATCAGCGCGCGCGCCAGCTGGAGCCGCATGCGCCAGCCGCCCGAGAAGCTGTTCACCGGGTCGTCGAGCTGGTCGACTCGAAAGCCCAGGCCCATCAGCAGCGCCTGCGCCTTGGGGCGGGCTTCGAAGCCGCCGGCCTCGGCGATCTCTTGGTGGGCGTCGGCCATGGCGTGGCCATCGTCGGCGGCCTCGGCGGCCACCAGGGCGGCGTTGGCGGCTTGCAGGCGGGTGTCGCCCTCGAGCACGTAGTCGCTGGCACCTTGTTCGGTTTCGGGCATGTCCTGCGCGACCTCACCCACCAGCCAGCGCGGCGGGATGGCCACGTCGCCAGCATCCGATTGCAGGCGGTTGCGGAGCAGCGAAAACAGCGACGATTTGCCCGCGCCATTGCGGCCGATCAGGCCGATCTTTTCGCCGGGTTGCAGGGTGACGCTCGCGTCTTGCAAAACGATCTTGGTGCCGCGGCGAAGGGTGACGTTCTTGATGACAATCATGATGAAATCGAATCTACCAATACAGAAAACGCAAAGATCATGACGCTAGGTCTGACCACTCAAATCTTGCACGCCGACCGCCTGGGCGGTGTGGAGCACGGTGCCACCCACAAGCCGCTGCACCTGTCGGCCGCCTTCGGCTACGACACGGCCACCGAGCTGGTGTCTGTGTTCCAGGGCGAGCGCAGCGGCCATGTGTACGCCCGCCAGGGCAACCCCACCACGCAGGCGATGGAAAACAAGATCACGCTGCTCGAAGGCGGTGTGGGCAGCGTGAGCTTTGCCACAGGCATGGGGGCTATCGGCTCGATGCTGTTTGCCCTGCTGAAACAGGGCGACCACATCGTGGCCAGCCGGTTCCTCTTTGGCAACACCGCCAGCCTGTTGCAAACCATCGACAACCTGGGTTGCACGGTGTCGCTGGTCGATGCCACCGATGCCTCGCAAGTGGCCCAGGCCATCAACGACAAAACCCGTATTGTCTTCGTAGAAACGGTTGCCAAC
>NZ_JANOCG010000190.1:0-4136 GCF_031412075.1 Rhizobacter sp. | reverse complement strand
GAAACTCGACTGGAAGTCGCCCCCGCGCGAAGCCAACGACATCGGCTGGGCCGATGCGCTGCAGCGTTTTGGCCTGATCAGCTCGGTGGTGGCCGCCATTGCGGTGGCGGTGTTGTGGCTGCAACCGCAGGCCAGCCTGTGGCTGGCGCCGATGGGCCTGCCGCTGCTGCTGGCCGTGCCGCTGGCGGTGCTGACGAGCCGCTCCGCCCTGGGCCAGCGCCTGCTCGCCAACCGCCTGCTGGTGACACCCGAAGAGCACTCCGCGCCGCAGGTGCTGCGCCGCGCCTGGGCCCACGCCCGCCGTGCCACGCCCGCGCCGCAATGGCGCGACACGCTCACCGACCCGTGGTTGTTCGACGTGGTGCGCGCCGCCATGGGCCCGCGCAACACCAGCTGGGGCAGCCGCGGCAAGGCCCGCCGGTTGATGCTGAGCGGCCTGCTGGTCGACCAGGGCACCGAGCGCCTGAGCGCGGCCGACCGCATGCGTTTGTTGAGCGAGCCGCAGAGCATCGTGCGCGTGCGCGACCAGCTGGCGGCGAACACACACCTGATGCGCGGAAGTTGGTCGGACGCGGCCTGAGTCCTTCGTCATTCCCGCGAAGGCGGGAATGACGGCGTCAGCGGGTGCGCGCGCCGCGCGGCGTGCCACTCAGGTGGCGGCTCCACGCACGGCGCAGTTGCAGGTCAGACGCAAACCCCGCCGCTTCGGCCGCGTGCGTGACGCTGGCCCCGCGCACCAACGCCTGGCGTGCGCGCTCCAGGCGAATCTTTTCCACATACGTCATCGGCGACACCTCCGCGTGGTCGGCAAACAGGCGCAGCAGGTGCCGGCTCGTCACGTGCGCGGCAGAGGCCAGTGTGTCGAGCGTCCATCCGGCATCGGGCCGCTCGCACACCGCGTCTTGCGCACGGTGCAGCGCCGGGTGAATGTGGTGGCGGTGCGCGAGCAGCGGTGAGAGCTCGGGGTCGTTGGGTGTGCGCCGCAGGTAGACCACCATGGTCTTGGCCGTGGCGGCGGCCACCGCATCCCCACAGGCCGATGCGATCAGGTGCAGCGCGAGGTCGATGCCGGCCGTCACGCCCGCGCTCGACGCCACCGCCCCGTCGACCACGAACACCCGGTTGTCCACCACCTGCGCTTGCGGCGCGAGCGTGCGCAGCATGTCGAGGTAGTCGTGGTGGGTGGTGCAGCGTCGTGTGCCGATCAACCCGGCGCGCGCGGCCATCAGCGTGCCCGCGCACACCGTGATCAGGCGGTGCGGCGAGTCGTCAGCTTGCAGCAGCGGTTGCATGTCGCGGCGCAGCCAGTCGAGGGTCTGGCGCGTGGGGGCGTCGGGCTGCTTGAGCGTGTCGCTGTGCTGGCCGACCAGCAGCAGCCAGGTGGGGCGATCCAAGGTGCGCGGCAAGGGTTCCAGGCCGGCGACCTGAAGGCCCACGGAGCTCTCCACCTGGGCTTGCGGGCCGGTGTAGCGCAAGTGAAACCGTGGCGCTGCGCCGCTTCGCTCCAGCACCTGGTTGGCCAGCCGAAACGCCTCGGCCGGGCCGGCCACGTCGAGCAGCAGCGTGCGCGGTGGCACGGCGATCAAGACGTCGATCGTCTCGTCGAAGTCAGCGTCGATGAGGACCGAGGCGGTGCCCATCAGCGGTTCTGCGGCGCGATGGTGCGCAGCGTGGCGGCAAAAGCAGCATGCACTTGAGCGTCGACCGGGCGGTGTTTGACCTGGGTGCTGGCGGCGTATTGGCCGAGGTGGTTGCCACCCTTCCAGTCGCGCGCCGGTCGCACTGGCCTGGGCGCAAAACCGCCGCCGCAGTTGGGGCACACGTTGCCGAGCAGCGTGTTCACGCAGTCGGTGCAGAAGCTGCACTCGAAGCTGCAGATCATGGCCTCGGTGCTGTCGGGGGGCAGTGGTTTGTTGCAGTGTTCGCAGCTGGGGCGCAGTTCGAGCATGGCGTTGGTGTGGAGTGTCGATGTTTCGAACGATAGGGTCATGCATCAGAACCGTCGCGACAATACACGACGAGAATCGATCAATTCCGGACAGCCGTCAATCCGACCAGGCATTGCTGCGCGGCGTCCAGTGCCTGGGCCACCACGCGCTGCTTCCACGCGAGGGTGTCGGTGTAGAACGCATCGCGGATCTGCCGTTTGATCGCTGGCCCGCGAGTGGCGACGTGTTCCGGGTGGTTCTCCAGCCACTGGTCGGCGCGCAGTGCGCGCAGCACCTGCAGCAGCGGCACGGTGCCGTACTCGAGTGCGATACCGGTGTATTCGGCCCGCGGGCATTCGTCGTAGACGGCGCTCCACATCAGGCCGGTGAGGGGTGCCGAGCTGGAGCTGCCGTCGTCGATCGAGGTGATCTTGGGGCCCCACCAGCCGCGGGCTCGGGCCACGGCCGCGGCATCGGGGCGGCCCGCATAGATGCGCTCGCCCACGCCGTTTGGCCCCAGGCCGGTGTGCAGGTCGATCCAGGCCAGCCGCTCGGCGCGTGCGCCGTGCTCGCGCAACACATGGCGCAGCGTCACGTGGCTCCACGCAGGGCTGCGCCCGCCGTAGAACAGGCCTTGTGCGTGCGTGTATTGCCCGCCCGACACCGCGGTTTGCAGCGCACGTGGCCCACGCCGCAACAAGAAGCCGAGGATCGCCAACTGGTCGCGCCAGCGTGGGGGCCAGGTGCTCGGCACCAGCAGGTGGGCGATCTCGTCGTAGCCGGGGTTGGCGGGCAGCGGCTGGTGAAAGTCCTGGAAGTTGCGGTTGAGGTCGACGTTCTCTTGCGTGGTACGCCGCCACCACGAAAAGCCGTAGGGGTTGAGCGCGTGCAGGTAGAGCACGGCCACACCCGCGTCGTGCGCCTGTTGGCGCCAGATGGCGTCGTTCAGCAGCGCGACCTGGATGCCCGAGCCGCAAAAACCTTCAACGCCGTGGCAGCCGCTGCTGATGATCAGCAGGTGGCGGGCATCCGCCGGACCGTCGCGCACCACGTCGAGCGCGAGCATCTCGCCATCACGCCCGAGCATCGGGTGCGGGTGGCTGTGGGCGTCGAGGCCGGCCGCTTCGGCGGCGGCCAGAAACTTGGTGCGTGCTTCGGCGTAACTCTGCGCAAAACACGCGCTGAGGTCGCCGGCGCCCATGCCAGCGGGCTCAGCTGCGAGATTGGGCCAGCCACTTGCGTGCGAGCTGCACCCACAGCGTGGCACCGAGCGGGATCAGCTCGTCGTTGAAATCGTAGCTTGGGTTGTGCAACATGCACGGCCCCATGCCGTGGCCGCCCACCCGGTGGCTGCCATCGCCGTTGCCAATGAGGAAGTAGCAGCCGGGTTTTTCCAGCAGGAAGTAGCTGAAGTCTTCGGCGCCCATGGTGGGCTCGAACTCCTGCACGTTGTCCGGGCCCACCACCTCGCCCATCACACCGCGCAGGAACTCGGTCTCGCGGGGGTGGTTGATGGTCGGCGGGTAGTTGCGCGTGAACTCGAACTCGCAACTCGCGCCAAACGCCGCGCAGGTGTGCTCGGACATTTCTTTCATGCGCTGCTCGAAGAGGTCGAGCAATTCGAGGGTGAAGGTGCGCACCGTGCCTTCGAGCACGCAGCTGTCGGGCACGACGTTGGTGGCCTCGCCGGCATGCACCATGGTGACCGAGATCACGCCCGGGTCGATCGGCTTCTTGTTGCGCGAGACGATGGTCTGGAAGCCGAGGATCAGCTGCGCGGCGATCGGCAGCGGGTCGGTGCCGAGGTCGGGCATGGCAGCGTGCGAGCCCTTGCCACGGATCACGATCTTGAATTCGTTGCTCGATGCAAAACACGGCCCGTTCTTCAGCGCAAACTGGCCCACCTTCATGCCCGGCCAGTTGTGCGCGCCGAACACGGCCTCCATCGGGAAGAGGTTGAAGATGCCGTCCTTGATCATCTCGCGCGCACCGCCGCCACCTTCTTCGGCGGGCTGGAAGATCAGGTAGACGGTGCCGTCGAAGTCGCGGTTCTTTTCGTTGGAGAAATGTTTGGCCGCGGCCAGCAGCATGGCGGTGTGGCCGTCGTGGCCGCAGGCGTGCATGCGGCCCGCGTGCTGGCTGGCGTGGGCGAAGGTGTTGTGTTCGGTGATCGGCAGGGCATCGATGTCGGCGCGCAGGCCGACGGCT
>NZ_JANOCG010000189.1:0-2031 GCF_031412075.1 Rhizobacter sp. | reverse complement strand
GGCTTTCCGCGCATGAAGGTGCTGATCTTCGGCTTCGGCGGCGACGGCACGCACGAGTTCCTGCCGCAGAACTACGCGCCCGACACCATCGTCTACACCAGCACCCACGACACCGACACCGCACGCGGCTGGTGGAACAACGCGGGTGACGCCGAACGCAGCTTTGCTGGTGCCTACCTTGCCTGCGACTCCGAAAACGTGCACTGGGCCATGGTCCGCGCCGCCAGCAACTCGGTCTCCCGCCTGGCCGTGTTCCCGCTGCAGGACGTGCTGGGCCTGGGCAGCGAAGACCGCATGAACACGCCCGGCACACTGGGGCCGGACAACTGGAGCTGGCGCTTCGAATGGAAGATGCTGGGGCACGAGACCGCGCGCGTGCTGGGGGTGATCACGGCGGTCAGCGGCAGAGGGGCGATGGGGTTGTTGAGGGGGTGATCTGCGGTGCCTCGAGGTGTAGCATCTCGAGCGTTGTTGGTTCGGCTGCGTTCAAGTCCTCGAGGAAAAACCACATGCCCCGCCTGGTGCGCAACGTCCTCGCCGTTCTCGCTGGCATCGCCATCGGGTCCGCCGTCAACATGGCGCTCGTTCTTATGAGCGCGTCGCTGATCAAGCCCCCTGCGGGCGTGGATGTCGCCACCGCAGAAGGCCTGAGCAAGGGCATGCATCTGTTCGAGCCGCGGCACTTCGTCATGCCGTTTCTGGCACATGCCCTGGGCACCTTTGCCGGCGCACTCGCCGCTTGCTTGATTGCGGCCAACCACAAGCCGGCGTTCGCCTATGCCATCGGCGTCGTTTTCCTGTGTGGCGGTATTGCGGCGAGTTTCATGGTCCCGGCGCCGAAGGAGTTCATCGCGCTCGACCTGTTGGCCGCCTACCTGCCGATGGCCTGGCTGGCGAGCCAGGTCGGTGCCCGCATGCAGCCTGGCACTGCGGCGTAAGAGGCCCCTCCCGCGCTGGGTGGTAAACGTCCACTGCGCCATGGTGCGCACCGCCAGCGACTCGGTCTTGCAGGCGCTTCGAATGGGCACAGACTGGTTGCGGAGCTATCTGAATGTGCATACACTCTGATGGGTGCATGTGACATTCGATCCTGAAAAAAGCAAGAACAACATGCGGCTGCGTGGCTTGTCGTTCGAGCAAGCCGCAGCGTTCGATTTCGAGACGGCCCTGGTTCGAGCAGACGATCGTCGCGAGTACGGTGAAACGAGGTATGTCGCGCTGGGCAAGATGGGCGAACGCCTTCACGTACTGTGCTTCACCGAAACAAGCGATGGTATCCGTGTCATCAGCTTCCGCAAAGCCAACGACCGAGAGATGAAGCGTTATGAAAAATTCAAGATCCCTGACTGACGACGAAGGCGAAGTACGCGAACTGAACGCCAAAGACATGCGGGGATTTCGTCCGGCGCGCGACGCACTTTCGCCCGCACTGCTAGGCAAGTTGGGGGTGCGTGGCCCGCAAGTGGCACCCACCAAGGAGCGCATCACCATCCGTCTTTCGCAAGAAGTGGTTCAGCCTTTTCGTGCCACCGGCGACGGTTGGCAGACGAAGGTCGATGCAGCGTTGAAAGACTGGCTGAAATCTCACGAGCCCGCGAAGCTTTGAGCGCCTGCGGCACTTGCTGCTCTTGCGGCGCGTGCATGCAGTCCGGCGCATCGCCGTTCGCCTGACCACACACGCAGGTAAGCTCGCGCGTCTTCGCGCCGGGTGGCGCGAGCACAGGGATCAGGGAGCGACTTCGATGGTGCGTTGGCAGGTGTGGGCGGTGGGCATGGCAGCGCTGTGGCTGGCCGGCTGTGGGCGCGGTGGCGAGGGCAGTGCAACGTCGGCCGGCAAGGCGAGCGGGGCTGCGTCGGCGCCCGCAACTGCATCGGCTGCGTCCGCGCCGGTGTTGCTGTTGTCCCCCGAAGACCTGCGTACCGTCGCAGCCGGTGCGGCTGGCAGCGGTGGCCCGGTCATCACCGGCTCGGTACAACCCGAAAAACGTGCCGACCTGCGCGCCGAGGTGTCGGCGGTGGTCACGCAGGTCG
>NZ_JANOCG010000188.1:0-2669 GCF_031412075.1 Rhizobacter sp. | reverse complement strand
GAGGAAATCACCCGCGACATCCCGAACCTGAGCGAGCAGCAACTCGGCCGCCTCGACGAGTCAGGCATCGTCTACGTCGGTGCCGAAGTGAACCCGGGCGACACGCTGGTCGGCAAGGTCACGCCCAAGGGCGAGACCACGTTGACGCCTGAGGAAAAACTTCTTCGCGCGATCTTCGGCGAGAAGGCTTCCGACGTGAAAGACACGTCTCTGCGGGTCGACCAGGGTACCAACGGCACCGTGATCGACGTGCAGGTCTTCACCCGCGAAGGCATCCCGCGCGACAAGCGCGCGCAGCAGATCATCGACGACGAGCTGAAGCGCTACCGCCTCGACCTGAACGACCAGCTGCGCATCGTCGAGAGCGACGCGTTCGACCGGATCGAGAAGCTGCTGGTGGGCAAGCCCGCCAACGGCGGTCCGCAGAAGATCGCCAAGGGCACGATCATCGACAAGGCCTACATGGCCAGCGTCGAGAAGTACCACTGGTTCGACATTCGCCCGGCCGATGAAACCAACGCCGGGCAACTCGAGAGCGTGAAGAACTCGCTCGAGCAGACGCGCCACAGCTTCGACCTCGCGTTCGAAGAAAAGCGCAAGAAGCTCACGCAAGGCGATGAACTGCCGGCGGGTGTGCTCAAGATGGTCAAGGTCTACCTGGCCGTCAAGCGCCGCTTGCAGCCTGGTGACAAGATGGCCGGCCGTCACGGCAACAAGGGTGTGGTCTCGAAGGTGGTTCCGGTCGAAGACATGCCTTACATGGCCGACGGCACGCCGTGCGACATCGTGCTCAACCCGCTGGGCGTGCCTTCGCGCATGAACGTGGGCCAGGTTCTCGAAGTGCACCTGGGCTGGGCCGGCAAGGGCATCGGCCAGCGCATCGGCAACATGCTGCAGGAGCAGGCCAAGGTGGCTGATCTGCGCAAGTTCCTCGACGAGCTGTACAACAAGTCGGGCGGCAAGACCGAACGCCTGGATCACCTGAGCGATTCAGACATCCTCGAGATGGCCGGCAACCTGAGCAAGGGCGTGCCGTTCGCGACGCCGGTGTTCGACGGCGCGGCGGAAGAAGAAATCCGCGGCATGCTGAAGCTCGCCTACCCGGACGACATCGCCAAGGCCAAGGGCCTGACCGACACGCGCACCCAGGCCACCCTGCATGACGGCCGCACCGGCGAGGCGTTTGAACGCCCCGTCACGGTGGGCTATATGCACGTGCTGAAGCTGCACCACTTGGTCGACGACAAGATGCACGCCCGTTCCACCGGCCCGTACTCGCTGGTCACGCAGCAGCCGCTCGGCGGCAAGGCCCAGTTCGGTGGCCAGCGCTTCGGCGAAATGGAAGTGTGGGCACTGGAAGCCTACGGCGCGTCTTACGTGCTGCAGGAAATGCTGACGGTCAAGTCCGACGACGTGAACGGCCGCACCAAGGTGTACGAAAGCATCGTCAAGGGCGAACACGCCATCGAAGCCGGCATGCCGGAATCGTTCAATGTGCTGGTCAAGGAAATCCGTTCCTTGGGCATCGACATTGAACTCGAGCGCAACTAATAGAAGGACACAGAGCAATGAAGGGTTTACTTGATCTGTTCCGCCAGTTCACTCCCGATGAGCATTTCGATGCCATCAAGATTGGCCTGGCTTCCCCCGAAAAAATTCGGTCCTGGTCGTTCGGCGAAGTCAAAAAGCCGGAAACCATCAACTACCGTACCTTCAAGCCGGAGCGTGATGGCCTGTTCTGCGCCAAGATCTTCGGGCCCATCAAGGACTACGAGTGCCTGTGCGGCAAGTACAAGCGCCTGAAACACCGTGGGGTGATCTGCGAGAAGTGCGGCGTTGAGGTCACGCAGACCAAGGTTCGCCGTGACCGCATGGGTCACATCGACCTGGCCGCACCGTGCGCGCACATCTGGTTCCTGAAGTCGCTGCCGTCGCGCCTGGGTTTGGTGCTCGACATGACGCTGCGCGACATCGAACGCGTGCTGTACTTCGAAGCGTACGTGGTGGTCGACCCGGGCATGACCCCGCTGAAGAAGTTCAGCATCATGTCGGAAGACGATTACGACGCGAAGCGCACCGAGTTCGGTGACGAGTTCGTCGCGCTGATGGGCGCCGAAGGCGTGCAGAAGCTGCTGGCCGAGATGGACCTCGACGTCGAGATCGAGCGCCTGCGTGGCGACATGACCGGCTCCGAGCTCAAGGTCAAGAAGAATTCCAAGCGCCTCAAGGTGATGGAAGCCTTCAAGAAGTCGGGCATCAAGCCGCAGTGGATGGTGATGAACGTGCTGCCTGTGTTGCCGCCGGACCTGCGTCCGCTGGTGCCGCTGGACGGCGGGCGTTTCGCCACCTCCGACCTGAACGACCTCTATCGCCGCGTCATCAACCGCAACAACCGCCTCGCGCGTCTGTTGGAGTTGAAGGCACCGGAAATCATCGTGCGCAACGAAAAGCGCATGCTGCAAGAAGCGGTTGACTCGCTGCTCGACAACGGCCGTCGCGGCAAGGCCATGACGGGCGCCAACAAGCGTGCGCTCAAGTCGCTGGCCGACATGATCAAGGGCAAGAGCGGTCGTTTCCGCCAGAACTTGCTGGGCAAGCGCGTCGACTACTCAGGCCGTTCCGTCATTACCGTGGGCCCAACCCTCAAACTGCACCAGTGCGGTTTGCCA
>NZ_JANOCG010000187.1:0-10828 GCF_031412075.1 Rhizobacter sp. | reverse complement strand
AGCTTCATCTCCTGCAGCATGTCGCGGTCTTCGTTGATGCCGGCTTCGTCGAGCCCCATGCCGATGGTCACGCCGCGTCTGGCCAGCTCGTTGATCGGTGCCACGCCACTGCGCAGGCGGAAGTTGCTGCTGCAGTTGTGGCACACGCAGGTCTTGCTGTGGGCCACCAGCTCCACGTCTTCTGCGGTCAGCCACACCGCGTGGCCGAGCGTCATCCACGGGCCCAGCGCGCCCAGCTTGTGCAGGTGCTTGACGGCGGTGGTGCCGGTGCGGCGGCGCGCGTATTCCTTCTGGTAGACGGTCTCCAGCAGGTGCATGTGCATGGGCACGTCGTCGGCTTTGGCCTGCTCCACCAGCGTCATCAGGCCGTCGTCGGTGATCCAGTGCAGGTTGGCCGGCGCGAGCTGGATGCGCGTGAGCGACTGGCCGGCGTTTTGATCGCGCAGCATCTTGTAGAGCTTCATGTGGTCGCCAAAGCTCAGCGTGGCCTGCTTCAGGTGCTCGGCCAGCGGCACGCCCACGTCGCTGGGCAGGCTGGCGCAAAACTTGGCGTCGTCTTCATAGACGAGCCGGTTCTGCTCGCGCACGGCGTAGCAGTACGAAGCGCGCATGCCGATGCTCTGGTAGGCCTTGAGCACTGCGCTCGACGCGCCGTGCACCTGCTCGAAGCTGCCACGCATCCACCCATGGATGTGCTGCACGGTGGTGATGCCCGAGGCGATCATCTCGAAGGCCGAGTACAGGGTGTCGAGGTAGATGTCGAGGTCGCGCGCCGACATGCGGCTGGCGAACCACAGCTCCAGCGCGTAGTCGGGTGAGCCGAGCTGCAGCGGCGTCATGCCCACGTGGTGGTGGCTGTTGACGAAGCCGGGCAGCAGCACGTGCTGCGGGTGCTGGGTGACGGGCGCGTCGGGAAAGCGGTTGCGCATCTCGTCGAACGGGCCGACGGCCACCACCTTGCCGTGCTCATGCACCAGGGCAGCGTCGCTGATGATGTTCGGGGTGTGGCGGTCTTGCACGCCGGTGACGATCCATTTGGCGCGAACCAGGGCGGTTGTCATGTGGAATCTCCTGATGGGGGTATCTCCCGTTCGCCCTGAGCCTGTCGAAGGGCCGGCGCACAGGGCACCAGGCTTCGACAAGCTCAGCCCGAACGGAGTTGGGGCGACCGGGTGTCTGCGGTGACGGGCGTCAGATCGCAGCTTCTTGTTCGGCGAAGGCACGATCCACTTCGTCGGCCAGCAAATCGGCCAGGCGCTGGTGCAGCTCGATGCAGCGTGGGTCGCGCGGTGAGCGCGGCCGCGGCAGCTCGACCGGCACGATCTCCTTGATGCGCCCTGGCCGAGAGGTGAACACCACGATGCGGTCGGCCAGCGCCAGTGCTTCCTCGATCGAGTGCGTGACCAGCAGCACGCTCGCGCCGCTGGCGCGCCACACCTCGAGCAGGTGGCCTTGCATCTTGGCGCGCGTCTGGATGTCGAGTGCCGCAAAGGGCTCGTCCATCATCAGCACCTTGGGCCGCATGGCCAGCGCGCGCGCGAGGGCCGCACGCTGGCGCATGCCGCCTGACAGCTCGTCGGGACGCTTGTCGGCGGCGTCGGCCAGGCCCACCTTGAGCAGCAGGTCTTGTGCGATGCGCTTGCGCTTGTCGGGGAACACACCTTGCAGCTTGAGGCCGAAGGTCACGTTATCGGCGATCGTGAGCCAGGGGTAGAGCGAGGCCTCCTGGAAGATCATGCCGCGGTCGGTGCCGGGGCCGGTGATCGGCTGGCTGTCGCATTCGAGCTCGCCTTCGGTGGCCGTCTCCAACCCCGCCACCATGTAGAGCAGGCTGCTCTTGCCGCAGCCCGAGGGGCCGAGCAGCACGACAAATTCACCCGGTGCCACGTCGAACGACAGGCCGTCGATGGCGGTGAGGGCTTTCGGCGTGTCGGGGTTCCACACCTTGCGCACGTTGCGCAGGCTGATCATGGGTCGTGTCATGGCTTACTTGCCTCCCACGGCCGACGGGCCGACCCACCACAGCACACGCTGCTGCACCCACAACAAGCCGCGGTCGAACGAAAAGCCGAGCAGGCCGATCAGCGTCATCGTGAAGAACACCAGGCTCGCGTTGAAGGTGTTGCGCGCCATCATCACGATCTGCCCCAGGCCCGAGCCCACGCCCACCGCCTCGGCGATCAGCACCACCATCCACGCGGCAAAGAGGTTGAGCCGCAGCGTGACGAACAGGCTGGGCAGGATGGTCGGCAGGATCACGTGGCGAAACAGCTGGTGTTTGTTGGCGCCCATGATGCGGGCCACGTGCAGGTAGGGCGCGGGCACCGCGTCGATCTGCGACAGCGTCGACAACACGATGATGAAGAACACCGAGATGAACACGAGAAAGATCGCCGGCACGTTGCCGATGCCGAACACGAAGATCGCCACAGGCAGCCAGGCCACCGGTGAGATCGGCGTCAGCAGCGTGAGCGTGGGCAGGGTGAGCTTGCCGAAGACCGGGAAGTAGCGGATCGCCAGCCCCACCGCCACCGCGCCCACGAAGCCGAGCGCAAGGCCCAGCACCACGCGCATCGACGTCCAGGCCATCACCTCCAGGACCGACAGGAGCCCGCCGCCTTCTTCTTCCAGGCTGCGCGCGCCTGCGGGATCGAAGAACTTGAACTGCTCCGGCAGGTTGGCCAGGAACATGTGCGGCGGCGGCAGCATCAGCGGGTCGGCCAGGCCCTGCCACCAGCAGAACTCCCAGATCGCGATGAAGGTGCCCACCGAGGCCAGCCACCAGAGCGAGCGTTGCACGAAGGCAAGCACCCTGGCGCGGCTGGCAGAGGGCGGCGGGTGGTGGGCCGGCTTGGTGCCGGCCAGAGGCAGGGCTGACATGCTGGGCTCCTCGGCAAGCGCCGTCTGCTCAGGCCATCGACTTGAGCTTGAGCCCGGCGTAGAGCGCCTTGTTCTCGGCGATCACCTGCTCGAGCAGCGTCCAATCGATGGCAGCAGCCGGCGCCAGCTTCTTCACGTAGCCCAGCTCCTTCATCGACTGCCCACGGTCGAGGATGAACTGCGTGTTCTTGCGCTGGTCGATCATGATGGGCTGCTTGCTGGCGGCCAGCTTGGCGGCTTCCATCGTGGTCTTGTAGTAGGTGCCCACGGTGTCGCGCAGCGCAGCGTCGGGGTCGGCCTCGGCCTGGCTCTGCGCGAGCATCATGGCCTTGATCACCGCCTTCACGGCCTGCGGGTTTTTCTCGATCAGCGGTGTGCGCACGGCCAGCACGCAGTCGGAGTAGCTCTTGCCGTAGACGTCGCTGCCGTCGGAAAGAACAGTAGAGCCCTTGCGCGAGCTGAGGCACTGGGTGGCATAAGGCTCGATGTGGCAGATGGCGTCGACCCCACCGGCGATGAAGGCCTGGGCCAGCTCGGGCGAGGTGTTGAAGTAGCGCACCTTCACGTCCTTGAACGACATGCCGGCTTTCCTGAGGTAGTCGTAGGGCAGCACTTCGAGCGTGTCGGCCTGGAAGGTGCCGAGCGTCTTGCCCTTCAGGTCGGCGGCGCTCTTGATGCCCTCCTTGGCGATCAGGATGCAGCCGTCGACACCCGCACCGGCCACGATCTTCACCGGCGCACCCGCGTCGTACAGCGTGAGGAAGTTGGAATACGGGATCACCGACATGTCGACCTGGCCGGCGCCGAAGAGGGTGGCGATGTCGGCGTTGGTGGGGGTGACGACGAAGTCGAGGTTCACGCCGTCGGCCTTGGCCAGCTCACGCTTTTTGACCAAAAAGAATGCGAGGTTGCACAGGCCCGAGCCGTGGGTGGCCTTGATGGTGGTGGCCGCCTGGGCGGCGCCTGCCATCAGCGAGCTGGCAAAACCGACCGGCAATGCCAGGCTGACGCCGGCCGCGCTGGCGCCCTTGAGAAAGCCGCGGCGCGAGTTGCCGTGGTGGAGGGTGGAAGTGATGTGGTTGTGACGCTCAAACATGGTGTTCTCCGTAGAAAGCACCCGCTTGCGGGTGCACGTTGCTGAAAATCAACGGTGGGCTCTCAAGTCGTGAGACCACACGTTCCGTTCGGCACGCCAACCAGGAAGGCCTTCGCCCTGCGCTGGGTTGGAACGTGCAATTTGCGTACCCAAAAAACCTCACCAACTGCGTGCGTGCTCATGGCGCGAGCCGCTCGATCAGGGCTGCCACTTGCAACACACGCGCGTCTTCGAAGCGCGGCGCGACGACCTGCAAACCCACCGGCAGGCCGCGCACGAAGCCCGCGGGCACTGAGCACGCCGGCACGCCACACAGGTTGAACAAGGGCGTCAACGCGGCATGCCCGCGCGGGCCGGCGGGCCGCCCGCCGATCACGGGCGGGCCGATCTGCCCGAGCGGCCAGGCGGTCACCGGCGTGGTGGGGCACACGAGCACGTCGTGCTGCTCGAAGAAGCGTGACAAGCCGGCCACGATGGACTCGCGCTGGCGCAACACATGTGCACGCTCGGCGGGGGTGCTGGTGGCACCGGCGTCCATCTGCGCCGCGAGGTTCGGGTCGATGTCGTGGCGGCGTGTCTTCAACTGCTCGCCATGCAGTGCGTGCAGGCCGGCGTGTTGCAGCACGTTGAGCGGGTACGCGCGAACCGCTGCTGCCCAGGCCGGGTCGGCTTCGCTCACCGCCCAGCCGGCCGCGCGCAACGCGTTCACACGCTCTTCGAGCGCGGCCAGCACGTCGGCATCGATCGCAAAGTCACAGCCCAGCTGCGGGCTCCAAGCGATGCGCAACTCGCGCGGCGGCTCGCGGCTCGCGGTGGCCTCGGCCTGCCAGTCCACGCTGAGTGGTGGCGCGCTGGCATCGCTTGCGTCAAACCCCGATAGCTGGTCGAGCAGCCAAGCGCAGTCGCCCACGTTGCGCGCGAAGAGGCCCACCACCGAGACACCGTAGTTCGGCTCGGCAAAGCCCCACGGGTGGGCGATCACACCCTGCGTCGGCTTGTGCCCCACCAGGCCGCAGTGCGCGGCGGGGCGGCGCACACTGCCGCCCGCGTCGGTGCCGAGCGCCAGCAAGCCCAGGCCTGCCGCGAGGCCCGCCGCCGCACCGCCCGACGAGCCGCCCGGCGTGAGCGACGCGTCCAGCGGGTGGCGCGTGGCACCGTAGACGAGGTTGTCGGTGACACCCTTGCAGGCGAACTCGGAGCAGTTGGTGATGCCCAGCACCACCGCGCCCAGCGCACGCAGGCGCGCCACGCACCAGGCGTCACGCGGGGCCGTGAAGTCGGCAAACAGGCGCGAGCCCTGGGTCAGGGTGCGGCCTTCGACCCACAGGTTGTCTTTGATCGTGACGGGCACGCCGGCCATCGGAAGCACCTCGCCCGCGGCGATGCGCTGGTCGACACGCGTGGCCTCGGCCAGCACCGCTTCGGCATCGAACTGCACCAGCGCGTTGAGCGCCGGGTTGAGCTGTTGAACCCGCGCGATGAAGTGGCGCGCCACGTCGGCTGCGCTCAGCTCGCGGGCGTTGATGCGGGCGGCGCATTCGCGGGCGCTCCCCTCGTGCAGGGGCGTCATGGCGGGCCCGCAAACAGCGCGGTGAGTGCGGGCGACACGCCGATGACCGGGCGCCCACCGGTGGGCGAGACGCTGCCGCTGCGTGCTTTCGGCAGCTTCAACGCCACCTGCGCTTCGGCCAGCGCCACCGCACACGCCACGCCGTCGAGCAGCGGCACGTCGAGGTGAGGCTGCAATGAGGCGGCCATGGCGGCCATTGCCGCACCGGCGAGCAGCACGGCCTCGGCGCCGTCGCGCTCGACCAGCTGTCGGGCTGCGGCGAGTGCAGCGTCATGCACGCGTTGTGGGTCGCTGAAGGTCTGTTGGGGCGTCACGTCGAGTGTTGCGATGCCGGCCATGCGCGAGGCGAGGCCGTAACCTTCGGCCAGCTCGCGGTACAGCGGCCCCATGCGCCGGCCGTAGGTGACCACGCCGATGCGCGTGGCCAGGTTGCAGCCCATCAGCAGGCCGGCTTCGGTCATGCCGATCACCGGCACGCGCAGCAGCTCGCGGCAAGCCCACAGGCCGGTGTCGAGCGAAACCGCCAGGACAACCCCATCACAGTCGCCCGCGTGTTCTGCGGCGAGCTGCAGCACGCTGTGCTGGGCCAGCGCGTTCTCGGCGCGCGAGCCGATCACCAACGGGCCGAACGCGCCCGTCACCGCCTTCAGCTCGGTGCCGGGCCGCGCCACCGCGTGCGCTGCGAGCAACACGGCATCGGTGACGGCCTGCGTGGTGTTGGGGTTGATGAGCAGCAGCTTCATGGGGGCGCCCCATTGCCGTTCGCCCCGAGCCTGCCTGTCCTGAGCTCTGTCGAAGGGTCGAAGGGTGCGCCGTGCACAACGCTGGCTTCGACAGGCTCAGCCCGAACGGAGGTGAGGGGTAGGCGCGCTTCCAGCGTGTCGGCAGGGATGGGCAGCGCGAGCGAACGCCGATAGAGGGCTTCCACCGCAGCGATCACCGGTGCGGCATCGGCCTCGGCTTCGGCATACCGCCCGGCCAGGCCCTGGAACTCGGCGGCGATCTCGTCGAGCAAGGCCGCCTCGTCGATGCGCGTCAGCCGGCCACCCTGCATCGCCACGTCGCCATCGACCATGCAGAAGTCGACCCCGGCACCCCGCTCGGCGTAGGCCAGTTGGCGCAGCGGGTCGTTGAGCGGCGTGAAGCTCACGCTGTCAAGCCGGTAGCCCACCAGGTCGGCGCGGGCACCGACCTTCAGGCTGCCCAGCGTGTCGCCAAAGCCGAGCGCACGCCCCCCCGCCAGCGTGCCGGCGTGCCAGGCTTCGTGCGCCGACAGCCAGCGTGCGCCGTCGTGGCCACGCAGCTTGGACAGACCGGCCGCCGCGCCCACCACCTGCAGCATGTTGGTGGTGACGGTGGAACACGAGCCGTCGGAGCCCAGGCTCACGTTGACACCCGCATCGAGCAACTCGCGCACCGGTTGCACGCCCGAGCCCAGCAGCAGGTTGCTCCACGGGTTGTGCTGTGCGGTGGCACCGGCCTCGGCCAGCGCCGCGATCTCGCGCGGGTTGAGCCACACCGCGTGGATCAGGCTGGTGGCGGGCTTCAGGAAGCCGATCTTTGCCAGGTGCTCCACGATGGGCATGCCGTAGAACTGCAGGCCGGTGACCACCTGCATGCGGGTCTCTTGCACATGGGTGATGACGGGCAGCGCCAGCTCGTCGGCCAGGCCACGCACCCGGCGCAAGAAGCCGTCAGTGCAGCGCTGCGGCGCCGAGGCCGACACCAGCACGCCCACGCGCCGCTCGTGCGGGTGGCGGGTGGCCGCGAGGCTGTGCATCAGCTCGACAAACTGGTCGGCGCTCGGACGCGACACGGCGCGCAGGCTGGCTGCCAAGGGTGCCGGCAGCAGCTCGTCGACAAACGGAAAGTTGTCGACCATCGGCTTGTCCATCATGGCGAAGCCGAGCAGGGCGCGCACGCCGCTGTCGTCATAGGCCTGCAGCACCGCGTCGACCAGATCGTGGTCGATGGCCGCGCCCAGCGCGAGGTCGTCGACCAGCGTGGTGCAGCCGGTGCGCAGCGCTTCGATGGCGCCGATCTGCGCGCGCAGGTAAGCCTGGCGCGGTGTCAGCTTGATGGGCATGCGGCCGCGCACCAGGTGCTGCCACAGCTCCAGCGGCAGGTTTTCAGTGCGCCCGCGCTGGAAGTGCTCGTGCGAATGTTGGTGGCCGTTGACGAGGCCCGGCGCGAGCAGGCGGCGCGGCAGCTCGATCACCCGATGGGCCTGGTGGATGCCGCCGGCCGGCTCGATGGCGACGATTCGGCCGTGTTCGACCAGCACGTCGCGCGGCTGGCCGTCGAAGCTCAGCTCATCGCCGAGCAGCGCCACCGCGCCGCGCAACAGGGTGCGGGCCGAGGTCATGGAAAAGGGGTGCTGCGGGCCATCGTGACCCGACCGGACTCAAGATTCGTGCCAACAAATCAGCTGTGTAATGTCGGCATGAAGAGTGCGTATTGTCGACAATATGAAAAGACTATGCCGACAAATGGTGCGCCGCAACCCACCCCGGTGCGCGCCGCCCCGCCAGCGATCAGCGGGCCATCAGCGCCGCGGCCAGGTCGACGGCTTCGTCGCGCGGGGCTTTCAGGTCGAGCGAAGCCTCGATGTGGTTCAGGTGCTCCAGCATCAGCTCGGCCGCGCGGTCGGCACGGCGGCGGGCGATGGCGTTGAGCAGCAGCTCGTGTTCGTCTTCGCGGCAGGCGGTGGCGTGCGGCGCGTCGTAAAGAAAGATCGCCAGGCAGGTGAGGGTGGCCAGGCCGCGCATGCTGCGCGCGAGCATGCGGTTGCCGGCGTACTCGGCCAGGCGGATGTGGAACTCGCCCGCCAGCCGCACCATGGTCGGCCGGTCTTGCTGCGTGCGGGCCTCTTCTTCTTCTTCAACCAGGGCGCGCAGCCGCTCCACCGCCTCGGTGTTGCGCTGCGCGATGAAGCGGCGCACCAACGCCGGCTCGATCAAGCGGCGCGCTTCGAACACCTCGCGCGTTTCTTCGGCCGTGGGCGACGCGATGAAGGCCCCCCGGTTGGGGATGGTGCTGACCACCCCTTCATCGGCCAGGCGCGCGAGCACGTCGCGCACCTGCGCGCGGCTGGTCTCGAACAACTCGGCCAGCCGGTCTTCGACCAGCTTGGTGCCCGGCGGCAGGCGGTGCTCGAGCACGGCCTGGAGGATGCGGTCGTAGATGGCGCCGCGCAGCTCGATGCCGCTCGGGGGTGCGGCGGGAGCGACGGTCTTGCGGGCGGTTTTGTTTGCAGTCATGGGTGATTTTGTCAACGAAACCAAAGAGGCAGGCGATGAAAAATTGTAGGTGGCCGACATGAAGCGCGTGCTGCTGGGCATGCTGACCCCTTCTTCCAACACCGCGCTGGAGCCGCTCACTTCGGCCCTGCTCGCGGGCCTGCCCGAGGTGTCGGCACATTTCGGGCGCTTTCGCGTGACCGAGATTTCGCTCAAGCCGCAAGCTTTGGGCCAGTTCGACATGACGCCGATCCTGGAGGCGGCGCGGCTGCTGGCCGACGCGCGTGTCGACGTGATCGCCTGGAACGGCACCTCGTCGGGCTGGCTGGGCTTCGAGGCTGATGTGGCGCTGTGCCGGCTCATCGAGCTAGAGACGGGGGTGCGCTGCTGCACCTCGGTGCTGGCGCTCAACGAGATCATGCAGAAGACGCAGCGCCAGCGCTTTGGCTTGGTCACGCCGTATCTGGATGACGTGCAGGCGGCCATCGTTGCCAACTACACGCGCAGCGGCTTTGCGTGTGTGGCCGAACGGCACTTGAACCAGAGCGTCAACTTCTGCTTCTCTGAGGTCGAGCCGCCGCAGATCGTGCAGATGGCGCGCGAGGTGGCCGAGGCACGGCCGTCATGCATCACCACTTTTTGCACCAACCTGCGTGCGGCGCAGCTCGCGGCCGGGCTCGAGGCCGAGCTGGGCATCCCGGTGTACGACACCGTGAGCACGGCGGTGTGGAAGTCGCTGCGCCTGTGCGGCGTGGACACGCGGCGCGTCGAGGGCTGGGGCAGCCTGTTCAATGAGGAGATCGCATGAAGGAGATCACATGAGCGCGCACTTTGACCTGATCGTGCGCAACGCACGCGCCGCCACCGCGGCCGACCTGTTCAGTTGCGACATCGGCATCACCGCCGGGCGCATCACCGCGCTGGGCGAACACTTGCGGGCCGGCCCCGGCACGCGCGAGATCGACGCCGCAGGCCGCTACGTCACCCCCGGCGGTGTCGACTCGCATTGCCACATCGACCAGCCGATGCTGCCGCCCATCCGCATGGCCGACAACTTCGAGAGCGGCACCCGCTCGGCCGCCTGCGGCGGCACCACCACCGTGATCCCGTTTGCCGCGCAGCAGCGCGGGCAGGGCGTGCAGGCGGCCGTCGACGATTACCACCGCCGAGCCGACGGCCACGCGAGCGTCGACTACGCCTTCCACCTGATCGTGAGCGACCCCACGCCCGAGGTGCTGAACACCGAGCTGCCTGCGCTGATCGACCGTGGCTACACCTCGTTCAAGCTCTACATGACCTATGAAGACATGAAACTCGACGACCGGCAGATCCTCGAGCTGCTGGAGGTGGCGCGGCGCCAGGGGGCGATGGTGATGATCCACGCCGAGAACACCGACGCCATCACCTACCTCACCGAGCGCCTGCTCGAAGTGGGCAAGAGCGCCCCGCGATACCACGGGTTGTCGCGGCCGTCGCCGGTGGAGCGCGAAGCCACGCACCGTGCCATCACGCTGGCCGAGCTGGTCGACGTGCCGATTCTGCTGGTGCATGTGTCGGGCGCCGAGGCGGTGGAGCAGATCCGCTGGGCACGTGGCAAGGGGCTCAACGTGCAGGCCGAAACCTGCCCGCAGTACCTGTTTCTGACACAAGACGACCTGGCCTTGCCCGACTTCCATGGCGCGCGCTGCGTGTGCAGCCCACCGCCGCGCGACAAGGCCAACCAGCAGGTGATCTGGGACGGCCTGGTCGATGGGCTCTTCGCCGTCTTTTCGTCGGACCACGCACCGTTCAACTACGAGGACGACTCGGGCAAACGCCTGGGTGGCAAGGAGCCAGCGTTCCCCTACATCCCGAATGGTGTGCCGGGCATCGAGACGCGCATGGCCTTGCTGTTTTCAGAAGGCGTGCTCGCAGGCCGCATGCCGATCCAGCAATTTGTGGCGCTCACTGCCACCAATGCGGCTCGCCTGTACGGCCTCTACCCACGCAAGGGCACCATCGCCATCGGCAGTGATGCCGACCTGGTGATCTGGAACAGCGGCA
>NZ_JANOCG010000186.1:0-1657 GCF_031412075.1 Rhizobacter sp. | reverse complement strand
CACCACCACGCGGTCGGAGATGTCCATCACCACGCCCATGTCGTGCTCGATCAGCACGATGGTGGTGCCGAACTCGTCGTTCACGTCGAGGATGAATCGGCTCATGTCCTGCTTTTCTTCGACGTTCATCCCGGCCATCGGCTCGTCGAGCAGCAGCACCTGCGGCTCCATCGCGAGCGCGCGGCCGAGGTCGACGCGCTTTTGCAGGCCGTACGGCATCTTGCCGACGGCTGTTTTGCGGTAGGGCTGGATCTCCAGGAAGTCGATGATGCGTTCGACCACCGCACGCTGTTCGATCTCTTCACGCTGCGCCGGGCCGAGGCGAATGGCCTGCATCAAGAGGTTCGACTTCATCTTGAGGTTGCGCCCCGTCATGATGTTGTCGAGCACGCTCATGCCCTTGAACAGCGCCAGGCTCTGGAAGGTGCGCGCCACGCCCATCTCGGCCACCTGGCGCGAGTTCATGTGCCGAAACGTCTGGCCGCGAAAGGTGATCGAGCCTTGTTGCGGCTGGTAGACGCCGTTGATGCAGTTGAGCATCGAGCTCTTGCCGGCACCGTTGGGGCCGATGATGGCGCGTATCTCGTGCTCGCGCACATTGAAGCTGATGTCGGTGAGTGCCTTCACGCCGCCGAAGGCGAGGCTGATGTTCTGCACGTCGAGGATGACGTCGCCGATCTTGCGGGTCATGCTTCCACCCCCGTTCGCCCTGAGCCTGCCGAAGGGTTGGTGTGAGGTGCACGCTGGGCTTCGACAGGCTCAGCCCGAACGGAGGTGAGGGTGGCAGGGAACGTCTTCACATCCATGATCTTCAGATCCGCAGACACCATGCCCGTGCGCCCGTCTTCAAACTTCACCGCTGTCTCGATGTACTGCGAGCCCTTGCCGCCGTACAGCGCATCCACCAACACCTGATATCGATCACCGATGAAGCCGCGCCGCACCTTGCGTGTGCGGGTGAGTTCGCCATCGTCGGCGTCGAGTTCCTTGTGCAGGATCAGGAAGCGGCTGACCTGGCTGCCGGCCAGCTTGTCGTCGACAGCGAGGTCGGCGTTGACCTTTTCGATGCAGTCACGCACCAGCTCGTAGACCTCGGGCTTCTGCGCCAGGTCGGTGTAGCCGCCATAGGGCAGGTTGCGCTTCTCGGCCCAGTTGCCCACCGCCTCGACGTCGATGTTGATGAAGGCGCAGACCTTGTCACGCCCGTCGCCGTAAGCCACCGCTTCCTTGATGTACGGAAAGAACTTCAGCTTGTTCTCCACGTACTTCGGCGCAAACATGGCGCCGGCCAAAGTCCGACCCACGTCTTTCGCGCGGTCGATGATTTTCAGGTGGCCCTGCGCGTCCATGAAGCCGGCGTCGCCCGTGTGGTACCAGCCCTCCGCGGTGAGCACCTCGGCGGTGGCGGCTTGGTTCTTGTAATAGCCGCGCAAGAGGCCCGACGAGCGCACCATGATTTCGCCGTTGTCGGCCACCTTGATCTCCACCCCGTCGATGGGCACGCCCACCGTGTCGGCGCGGGCCTGGTGGTCGGGTTGCAGGCAAACGAACACCGCCGTTTCGGTGGAGCCGTAAAGCTGCTTCAGGTTGACCCCGATCGAGCGGTAGAAGCTGAACAGGTCGGGCCCGATGGCCTCGCCCGCGGTGTAGGCCACCC
>NZ_JANOCG010000185.1:0-8229 GCF_031412075.1 Rhizobacter sp. | reverse complement strand
CACCAGCAGCACGGTCACCCGCTGCTTCAGCTCGATCTTGGTGATCTCGGTGCGCTTCTCGTTCAAGAGGAACGAGGTCACTTCCACCGGCACCTGCACATGCACGGCAGCCGTGTTTTCCTTCATCGACTCTTCTTGCACCATGCGCAGGATCCGCAAAGCCGAAGACTCGGTGTCGCGGATGTGGCCGGTGCCGTTGCAGCGCGGGCAGGTGATGTGGCTGCCTTCGCTCAGGGCCGGGCGCAGGCGCTGGCGGCTGAGTTCGAGCAGGCCGAACTTGCTGATCGAGCTGAACTGCACACGGGCGCGGTCTTGGCGCAGCGCGTCGCGCAGGCGGTTTTCCACGTCGCGGCGGTTCTTCGACTCTTCCATGTCGATGAAGTCGACCACGATCAAGCCGCCCAGGTCGCGCAGGCGCATCTGGCGCGCGATTTCGTCGGCGGCTTCGAGGTTGGTGCGGGTGGCGGTTTCTTCGATGTCGGAGCCACGGGTCGAACGCGCGGAGTTCACGTCGACCGACACGAGCGCTTCGGTGTGGTCGATCACGATGGCGCCGCCCGAAGGCAGGTTGACCGTGCGCGAGAACGCGGTTTCGATCTGGTGCTCGATCTGGAAGCGGCTGAACAGCGGCGCGTCATCGCGGTAGCGCTTCACCTTGGCGGCCGCCTCGGGCATCACGTGGCTCATGAACTGCTGAGCCTGGTCGTAGATGTCGTCGGTGTCGATCAGGATCTCGCCGACGTCGGCGGTGAAGTAGTCGCGGATCGCGCGGATCACCAGCGACGACTCCTGGTAAATCAGGAACGCGCCCTTGGTCGCCTGTGCAGCGCCGTCGATGGCGGTCCACAGCTTGAGCATGTAGTTCAAGTCCCACTGCAGCTCGGGTGCGCTGCGGCCGATGCCGGCGGTGCGGGCGATCAGGCTCATGCCTTTCGGGTACTCGAGCTGGTCGAGGTTTTCTTTCAGCTCTTCGCGGTCTTCGCCTTCGATGCGGCGCGACACACCACCGCCACGCGGGTTGTTGGGCATCAGCACCAGGTAGCGGCCGGCGAGCGAGACGAAGGTGGTGAGGGCCGCGCCCTTGTTGCCACGTTCTTCTTTTTCGACCTGCACCAGCAGCTGGTCGCCTTCCTTGATGGCGTCTTGAATGCGTGCGTTGCGCACATCGGTGCCGTCGCGGAAGTAGTTCTTCGAGATTTCCTTGAACGGCAGGAAGCCGTGGCGGTCTTCGCCGTAGTCGACAAAACAGGCTTCGAGCGATGGCTCGACGCGGGTCACGACCGCCTTGTAGATGTTGCCCTTGCGTTGCTCACGGCCTTCGATTTCGGTTTCGAAGTCCATCAGCTTCTGGCCATCGACGATGGCCAGGCGACGTTCTTCTTGCTGTGTCGCGTTGATCAGCATGCGTTTCATGTGCGCTCCTTGGCTGCCTTCGCCGCGTGTTTGCGGTCGGGGCAGCTCACCCAACACGCCGCCACTGAAAAATCAGGGGCGGCTCATCGATGCACGAGAAACGTGAATGAACCGGAAGGAATCGCCCTGGACTGTGGTGACGGGGTGCCGATCAATCGATCGGTGGCCCGTCTGGCAGCGTTGGCGCGTGCGTGGCAGCGGGCAAAGGGGCGGGCTGTGAGGCCCGTGTTCGAGACCGGGCCACGGCGCTGCCGGCGCGGCGTGTGCGCGAGAGGCAGTGGGGGGTGGGGGTCGGGAACAACATCCGATTTGATCGCTGGACGCGGGTGGGAGGCATCTACCGGTGTTCGTCGCGCTTGTGGCGCCGGCCCCGGTGGCGTGTCTCCCGCCTGGAAACCTTTTTGGCAGGGTTCGTTCTTGTTTCTCTGCCGCACCGGGCTGCCAGCTGCTTGGTCACTTGGGGGCCAGGCCCGCTGTACGCCGGGTGCGTTGCATCACCTAGTGGCCCGCCTTTCGGCCGGCCGCCGCGTTTTACCGTGTGTTTGTCTGAGTGGTGGGTCGCTGGTGCGACGTAAACTCAGAAGAATCAATCACTTACAGCGAAAACGTGGTGCATCGCATTATAAGGGCCAAAACGGAGCCGGCGGCAAGTCCCCGCCCTCCAGCACCCAAGCCCGCCGTGCACACCGTGCAGATCGATGAAGGCTCGCAGGGCCAGCGGCTCGACAACTTCCTGGTCAAGCTGCTCAAGGGCGTGCCCAAGACCCATGTCTACCGCGTCATTCGCTCGGGCGAAGTTCGGGTCAACAAGGGCAGGGCGTCGGCCGACACCCGCCTGGAGCTGGGTGACCTGGTGCGCATCCCGCCGGTGCGGGTGGCTGAAAAGTCGGACGCGCCTGCCGCGCCGGCCCGCGAATTCCCCATCGTTTACGAGGACGAGCACCTGCTGGCCGTCAACAAACCCGCCGGCGTGGCGGTGCACGGCGGCAGCGGCGTGAGCTCGGGCGTGATCGAGCAGCTGCGACAGGCGCGGCCCACGGCCAAGTTTTTGGAGCTGGTGCACCGGCTCGACAAGGAGACCTCGGGCCTGCTGCTGATCGCCAAGAAACGCGCGGCCCTGGTCGCGCTGCAAGAGCAGTTCCGCAGCCGCGAGACGGGCAAGACCTACGCCGCGCTCGTGATCGGCGCCTGGCCGGCCAGCCGCAAGGTGATCGATGTGTCGCTGCACAAGTTTTTGACGGCCGAGGGCGAGCGCCGGGTGCGCGCGGTCGATGAAGACCATGAAGATGGCCGACGCTCCATCACCCTGGTGAAGGTGGCCAAGATGTTTGCCGACTTCACTTTGCTCGACGTGACCATCAAGACCGGCCGCACCCACCAGATTCGCGTGCACCTGGCGAACGAAGGCCACCCGATTGCGGGCGATGAAAAATACGGTGACTTCGCGGTCAACAAGGCCCTCGCCAAGGGCGAAGCGGTGCGCGGCCACCGCTTCGACCGCATGTTTTTGCACGCCCGCCGGCTGCGCTTCGAGCACCCCGCCACGGGCGAGGTCATCGAGCTGGAAGCACCCTTGCCCGCAGAATGTGAAGCGTTTGTCCACGCGCTTTCTTTGATCTCACTCCCATGACCCGACCCCGCCAATTCGACCTGATCGCCTTCGACTGGGATGGCACCCTGTTCGACTCCACCGCCTTGATCGCGCGTTGCATCCAGGCGGCCTGTGCCGACCTGGGCGTGCCCGTGCCCAGTGACAAAGACGCGAGCTACGTGATCGGCTTGGGCCTGGTCGAGGCCTTGCAACACGCCGCTCCCGGCCTGCCGCGCGAGCGTTACCCTGAGCTCGGCAACCGCTACCGCCACCACTATTTCGCCAAGCAGCACGAGATCGTGCTGTTCGACGGCACCCTGGCCATGCTGAAAGCGCTCAAGGAGCGCAACCTCTGGCTGACGGTGGCCACCGGCAAATCGCGCAAGGGCCTGGACGAAGCGCTCACCAGCGTCGAGTTGCGCGGCATGTTCGATGCCACCCGCACGGCGGATGAGACCGCCTCGAAACCCAACCCGCTGATGCTGCTGGAGCTGATGCGCGAGTTCGGCGTCGAGCCCGAGCGCACGCTGATGATCGGTGACACCACGCATGACTTGCAGCTCGCGGCCAATGCCGGCGCGGCGAGCGTGGGTGTGAGCTACGGTGCGCACGAGCCGGCGAGTTTTGCCGAATTCAAGCCGCTGCACATTGCGCACTCGGTGCACGACCTCAACGACTGGCTGGCGCGCCATGCTTGAGGCGCCGGTCGCCACGCCGCCGCAGCTCCTGTGTGCGGGCGAGCAGCTTGCCGAGCGCGGCACGGCCTTCGTGTTCGATGTGCTGCACTACCGTCAGCCCGCCCGTGCATTCGTGCTGCGTTTCGACGGCCAGGTGGTGGCTTACCTCAACCGCTGCCTGCACGTGCCCACTGAAATGGACTGGCAGCACGGCGAGTTTCTCGACGGCGACCGCGAGTTCATCATCTGCTCCATCCACGGCGCGGCCTACGAACCGCGCGAGGGGCGCTGTGTCGGCGGGCCCTGTGGCCGCGGCAAGCTGACCGCGCTGCAGGTGGTCGAGCGCGATGGGCAGGTGTATTGGTATTCTTCCCGCGACACCCAACCCGCCTTCCCCGCATGAACCCCCAAGACGAGATTCCGCCCGCAGCCCCGCCGGCTGTGGAAGCTGCACCCAGGGCGCCTGCTGCGCCACCAGTGGCTGCAACTGCCCCTGCCCCGGCGGCGTGGGACCAGACCCTCGCGCTGTTTGCGCGCGACTACCTGGCCGACCGCCGCGCCGAGCGGCGCTGGCGTGTGTCCTTCCGCCTGATGTGGTTGACGCTGTTTGCCTTTGCGTTCTGGCTCTTGCTCACGGCGCGCGACCACTCGGCCACGCCGAGCGGCCCGCACACCGCGCTGGTGGAAGTGCGTGGCGAGATCGCCGAAGACACCGAGGCGAGCGCCGAGGTGCTGGTGGCTGCGCTCAAGTCGGCGTTCGAAGACAGTGGCGCGCAAGCGGTGGTGATCCGCTTCAACTCACCCGGCGGCAGCCCGGTGCAGGCCGGCATCGTCAACGACGAGATCCGCCGCCTGAAGGCCTTGCACAAGAAAAAGGTCTACGCCGTGATCGAAGAGGCTTGCGCGTCGGGGGCGTACTACATCGCCGTGGCCGCCGACGAGATCTACACCGACAAGGCCAGCATCGTCGGCTCGGTCGGTGTGCTGATGGACGGCTTCGGTTTCACCGGCACGATGGAAAAGCTCGGCGTCGAGCGCCGCCTCATCACTGCGGGTGACAACAAAGGCATCGGCGACCCGTTCACGCCGATGTCTGAAAAGCACCGCGCTTTCACACAAGCCATGATCGACCAGATCCATCTGCAGTTCATCCAGGTGGTGAAAGAAGGCCGTGGCAAGCGGCTCAAGGTCTCGCCCGACACCTTCTCGGGCCTCTTCTGGAACGGCGAAGAAGCGGTCAGGCTCGGCCTGGCCGACCACCTGGGCAACCTCGACTACGTGGCGCGCGAGGTGGTGAAGGCCGAAGACATCATCGACTACACGCCGAAGGAAAACGTGGCCGAGCGGCTGGCCAAACGTTTTGGCGCTTCGGTGGGCGCGGGCGCGGTGAAGGCGATGCGCAGCGCGGGTTCTTTTCGCTGAAGAGAGTGCGCCAAAGAGCGTGCGCTAAGGCACGAAGCGGTAGCCGATGCCCGTCTCGGTGACGAGGTGGCGCGGCTGTGAGGGATCGATCTCGATCTTGCGGCGCAGGTGGCCCATGTAGACGCGCAGGTAGTGCGTGTCTTCGAGGTGGTTGGCGCCCCACACGGCGTTCAGCACCTGTCGATGCGTCAGCACGCAGTCGGGCCGGGCCGCGAGGTGGGTCAGCAAGCGGTATTCGATCGGTGTCAGGTGAAGCGGCTCGCCCTTGCGCTCCACCATCCGGCGCGCCAGATCGACTTTCACGTCGCCGAAGCTGACAACCGTGCTGCCGGGCGCGGCGCCTGCCGCGCGGCGGCGCAAATGCGCGCGCACGCGGGCCAGCAACTCACCTGCACCGAAGGGTTTGATGAGGTAGTCGTCGGCGCCTGCGTCGAGGGCCGCGATCTTGTCGGCCTCGGTGGTGCGCGCTGACAGCACGAGCACCGGCACGTCGGACCAGGTGCGCAGGTCGCGGATCAGGTCGATGCCGTCACCGTCGGGCAGCCCGAGGTCGAGGATCACGATGTCGGGGTGGCGTGTGCCGGCTTCGATCAGGCCGCGCTGCACGCCTTCGGCCTCGTGCACCTCGAAGCCTTCATGCGTGAGCGACAGGCGCACGAAGCGGCGAATCTCCGCTTCGTCTTCAACCACCAGCACCTTGATCGCCGCATCACTCATGGGCTGCCATTGTCGGCCTCGATGGCATCGAGCGTGGGGGGCGTGCCGCGAGGCAGCTCGAAGCTGAAGCGTGCACCACCGTCGGGGCGAGTTTCGCCGCGGATGCTGCCGCCATGGGCCTGCACAATGGCGCGGCAGATGGCCAGGCCCAAGCCCACACCGGGGGACGCGCTTTCCTTGCGGCCGCGCTCGAACATCTGGAACAGCGCTTCCTCGCGCCCCTTGGGCAGGCCGGGGCCGTGGTCGTCGACACGCACGGTCACCTGTGCGCTCGAGGCCACCGCACTGATCTCGATGAGGCTGCTGGCGGGCGTGTACTTGGCCGCGTTTTCCAGCAGGTTGCACAGCACACGCTCCAGCAGCACGGCGTCGAAGTCCAGCAGCGGCAGGTCGGGTGGCAACGAGACGCGCAGGCGCGCCGCATCGAGCGTGCCGCCCATGGCCTTGATCGCGCTGCCCACCACTTCGTCGAGCGGCTGCCAGTGGAGGTTGAGCTGCACCGGGCCGGCCTGCAGGCGGGCCATGTCGAGCAGGTTGTTGACCAATGAATTCATGCGCAGCGCGGCCTCACGCATGCCGACAATGATCTCGCCCTGGGCCCCGGTGGGGGCCGGCTGCACCAGCGCCAGCGAATCGGCCATGCCGACCAGCGCGGCCAGCGGCGTGCGCAGGTCGTGCGAGATGGCGGCCAGCAGCGAATTGCGCAGGCGCTCCGATTCCATCTGCAGCGTGGTGCTCTGAGCCACGTCGACGTAGTGAATGCGTTCCAGCGAGATGGCGAGCAACGAGGCGCAGGTGTCGAGCAGGCGGCGCTGTTCGGGGCCGAACAGGCGCGCCGGATTTTTGGGCTCGATGGCCAGCACGCCGCGCATGCGCATCGGCGCCTTCAGCGGCAGGTAGAGCGCGGCCGAGCCGGGCAGGGTGTCGGTGCCGTGGCCGGCGGCCTGGGCATGGCTGTGGGCCCACTGCGCCACGCCGAGGTCGACGCCGGTGGCCGGGTCGGGCGCGGGCAAAGGGGGTGTGATCTGGTCTTCGAGGTTGGCCACCAGCAAGGCCGAGCGGGCGTCGAACTCGGAGCGCAGGAAACGCGCCGCGATCTCGGCCACCTGCTCGGGCATCAAGGCGCCCGACAGGTCACGCGACATGGCGTAGAGCGCGCTCACGCGCTCCTCGCGTTTGGTGGCCACGCGGGCCTGGAACTTGAGCCCGGCGGTCAGCTGGCCGATCACCAGGGCCACCACCAGCATCACCACGAAGGTCAGCAGGTACTGCGCGTCGCTCACACTGAAGGTGAAGCGCGGCGGCACGTAGAAGAAGTCGAATGCCCCCACGCTCATGAAAGCCGCCATCACCGCCGGCCCCCGGCCGAAGCGCACCGCGACCCCCACCACGGCGAGCAGGAACACCATCACGATGTTGGCCAGATCGAGCACCGAATGCAGCGGGGCGGTCAACACGGTGACCCCGGCGCACAGGGCCGCAGTCCAGGCATAGGGCCGCCATGCGGGGCCCGGCGCGCTGTCGGTATCAGGCCCGGCCGACGCCGGGGCCGGCCAGCGGGTGCCGCGCTCGCGCGCGGGCAGCGCGATCTGGATCACGTCAAGGTCGTTGCCCTGCCCGCCCACCGCTTCGGCCAGCGTGTCGCGCCACCAGGGCGTGCGCCGGCCGGTGTCGCGACCCAGCACCACCCGCGACAGGTTGTGCTCGTGCGCGTACTTCACCAGCGTGCTGGCCAGGGCATGCCCGCTGAGCGTGGCGGTGGTCGCACCGGCGTCTTGCGCAAGTTTCAGCACGCGCATCAAGCGCTGCCGCGCTGCCTCGGGCAGGCGCTGCAGCTGCGGTGTCTCGACGTGCACGCAGTGCCAGGGCACGTCGAGCTGGGCGGCCATGCGCGCGGTGGCGCGCACCAGTTTTTCAGAGCGCTCGTCGGGGCCGATGCACAGCAACAGCGCCTCACGTGTCTGCCACACGGGCGGCGCGGCCATGCTGCTGCGGTACTGCAGCATCTCGTCGTCGACCCGGTCGGCGGTGCGGCGCAGCGCCAGCTCGCGCAAGGCGATCAGGTTGCCCTTGCGGAAAAAGTTGCGCACCGCCGCGGCGGCCTGCTGCGGCAGGTAGACCTTGCCCTCTTTCAGGCGCTGCAGCAGCTCGTCGGGCGGCAGGTCGACGATCACCACCTCGTCGGTTTCGTCGAATACCCGGTCGGGCACGGTCTCGTGGATGCGGATGCCGGTGATGCCGCTCACCACGTCGTTCAGGCTCTCCAGGTGCTGCACGTTCATCGTCGACCAGACGTCGATGCCGGCGCCGAGCAGCTCTTCGACGTCTTGCCAGCGCTTGGGGTGGCGCGAGCCGGGCACGTTGGAGTGCGCCAGCTCGTCGACCAGGATGAGCTGCGGCTTGCGTGCC
>NZ_JANOCG010000184.1:0-17350 GCF_031412075.1 Rhizobacter sp. | reverse complement strand
TCGACCGGCTTGGTGAGGTAGTCGTAGGCGCCGGCCTTCAGCGCCTCGACGGCGTTTTCGGCCGACCCGTAGGCCGTGATCACGATGGCCTTTTCGCGTCGGCCGGTTTCTTCAAGCCGGCGCAGCAGATCGAGGCCGGTGCCGTCGGGCAGGCGCATGTCGGTGATGACGGCGCTGTAGGTGCGGTCTTTCAGGTGCAGCAAGGCGTCTTCTACAGTGCCCGCCGTTTCCACGTCGTACCCCTCGCGCAGCAGCGTCAGCTCATAGAGCGTGCGCAAATCGGGTTCGTCGTCGACGACCAGCAGGCTGAAGTGCGAAGGTGAAGTCATGAGGTGAGGTGAAGTCGGGCTTCGGCGGCCTCGTTTGCCGGCAGAGCCTGGCGGCGCATTGCCACCGAGAACTCGTTGCGGTTGGGCTCGGCGGCACTGCGCAGCCGGTAATCGATGCGGGCGCCATAACGCTCGCACAGCTCGCGGCAAATATACAGGCCCAGGCCGGTGCCACGGCTGCGTGTGGAGAAGAAGGGCTCGAACAGGTAGCGCTCGACGTCGGGCGGGATCGGCGCCCCGTCGCTGGCCACGCTCAGCAACGCGTGCGTCTCGTCTCGCACGGCCAGGCGCAGGCGCACCGCGGCCGGCACCTTGCTGGCGTGTCGGTAGGCGTTGTCGAGCAGGTTGATCAAGACGCGGCGCAGGTGTTCGCTGTCAAACACCACGCCCACGGGTTCATCGGGCAGATCGACCCGCAACACACTGTGGTCGCCCAGCGTCATGCCTGTGGTGCGGGCCCATTCGACACACACCGCCGCGACCAAGGCATTGGCGTCGATCGGTCCCATGGCCTGCACGTCGCTCGGAGCGACCTCCATCACGTCGTCAACGATGCGCTTCAAACGCTCGACATTGTCGGTGACCATGCGGGTGAGTTGGCGCTGCGAGGCGGTGGTGGCGTCTTCGGCCATCAGGGCGTTGGCCTGCGAGATGGCCGCCAGCGGGTTGCGGATTTCATGCGCAATGCCGGCCGACACCCGGCCCATGGCGGCGAGCTTTTCTTGCCGCGTGCGCGCCTGCATGCTGCGCACGTCTTCGAGAAACAGCACGCACAGCTCTTCGCTGGCCTGGGGCTCGCGGCGGCGGGTGAAACGCATGCGCACACGCAGGGTTCGGGCCGGAGCCCCTTCAAAATCAAGCAACACATCGCGCCCGGCCTCGGGCCAGGTGCCTTCGGCGAACGCGCGCTCCACGGACTTCACCAGGGTGCCCCAGGCTTCCACGCCACGCAGTTGAAACGGCGCCTCGCGGCACATGCCCTCGGGTGCGAGCAGGGCGCGCGCCGCAGGGTTGGCTGCACGCACACGGCCGCGGCGGTCAACCACGAGCACGCCTTCTTGCATCTCTTCAATCACCAGCCGGTTGAGCTGGGCCTGCTGGCGCGCCAGCTCGAGGCTGCCCTTGGCCGTGAGCTCTTCTCGCGCCAGGCGTCCGGCCAGTTCACCGGCCAGCAAGGTGATGACAAAGAAACCACTGCCGGCCAGGCCGGCCTGGGTCATCAGCAGGGTGATGTCACCACCGGCCAGCACGCCCCAGGACGCGATCACCAGCAAGGCCAGCGCCACGATGGAGGCCGTGGCCAGCGCCATCAGGCGCGGCGTCAAGACGCCTGCCATCAGCACCGGCAGCACCAGCAAAGCCACGTAGTTCAGGCTGGCCGCAGGCGACAGCAGGTGCAAGGCGGTGAAGCAGACGATGTCGACGCCGATGGTGGCCAGCCACTGCGGGCTGTACAGGCGCGCCAGCACCTTGGGCGCGGCACCGCGCCGATAGCGCGGCAAGGCCCACATGGCCAAGGCCAATGCGGCATAGGCCACGCTCACCAGGATCACGGTCAACGAGGGGCGCACACCAAACACGCCGGCCACCACCACGGTGGCGATCAAGGCCACGCCCAACGCGGCACGTGCAGCGATGAAGGCGCTGTAGATGCGTTGAAACGCCGTCTGCCCCGAGCCGACGATGCGGCGTGCCTGGCGCGTCAGGAAGCGCGAGTCGGTCTCGCCGGCGCCAGCCGCAGCCCAGTTGCCGTCATAGCGCGACTCGTCTTCCGGCACGCTCCCGTCGTCACGCAGCTGCGTGTCGCCATCCACACCCAGCGCGCCGAACCAGGACTCATCCGCCGAGCGCGGGCGCAGCTGTGCGGCGGCACGGCGCCTGTCGGCACCTCGCCGATCCTTGCCGCGCGCTGCGGTGGCCATCAATCGCCCCGGGCACTCTCGAAAGCCGTGCGGTGTGCCTCACCGCAGAACACGCCGCCGCGCCCGGGCAAAGCCTCGCTGCGCGGCATGTGAACGCCGCACTGAACGCAGGTCACCATTTCTTCTTGCTTGGGCGGGGTGGTCGGTTTGGGTGGCGGCTCGGCAGCCGAAGGCTTGCGCAGGCTGCGCATCAGCCACAACACCCCCAACACCACCGCGATCAGGATCAGGTACTTCATCTCACGCCTTTCATGCCACCTGGCGCTGCAGCATCACTTCAAGAACGAAGCGTGAGCCCGCGTACGCCAGCAACAGCAACACCGCGCCCGTGTACAGGCCCCGAATTGCCCGACGGCCACGCCAACCCAGGGTTTGGCGCCCAGCCAGCAGCCCGGCGAACACCACCCAGGCCAGCACAGAAAACACCGACTTGTGATCCCACCGCCAGGGGTTGGAAAACCACCAGCCCAGCAACAAGGTGGCCGACAACAAGGCAAAGCCCGCAGCCACAAACTGAAAGGTCAATCGCTCCAGGCGCAGCAAGGGCATGCCAGCCCCACCCTGCGCCGCGAGAGACTTGAGTCGCAGCTGCCGCTCGGCGTTGTCGAGCATCGCGGCGTGCAGCACCGCGGCACCAAACAGCCCATATGACGCGATGCCGAGCGCCCAATGCAAAGGCGCCCAGTTCGACGCCGCCTGCGGCCTGAAATCACCCGGGAAAGCCACCGCGAGCCCCACCGCCACCATGCCCAGCGCCGCCAGCGTGCGGCGCACACCCGGCAGCGGCAGCCAGCGGCTCTCGACCGAGTAAACCGCCAGCACCAACCACAAGGTGGCCGACAGCGCGGGGGCAAAACCAAAGCGTGCACCGGGCAGCGGGCTGCCCACGCCGGCCATGTCGACCACGATGGCGACGGCATGCGCCAACCAGCCTGCAAACAGCGCGCGGCGCGGCCAGGGGCCGGCGGATTCTTCGCGCAAGACCACTGCAGTGGCATAGGCCAGAAAAGCCAACACGCTCGGTACCCACAGCGCAAGCATGGCGGATGTGTTGGAGACTCCTTCAGAGCCCGACGATAAAATCATCGCCACAGTGTACTTTCGCGTGCTCGGGTTCTCGCGCAACGCCCTCCCCCATATGGCCTCAGCCCTCACCGACCGTTTGAGTCGCCTCGTCAAGACGATGCGCGGCCAGGCCCGCATCACCGAAAGCAACGTGCAAGACATGTTGCGAGAGGTGCGCATGGCCCTGCTCGAGGCCGACGTGGCCTTGCCGGTGGTGCGCGATTTCATCGCCCGCGTGAAAGAAAAAGCGTTGGGCGCCGAGGTGGTGGGCTCGCTGTCACCGGGCCAGGCGCTGGTGGGCATCGTCAACCGCGAACTCGCCGCGACCATGGGCGAGGGGGTGTCCGACATCAACCTCGTGGCGCAGCCCCCGGTGGTGATCTTGATGGCCGGCCTGCAAGGCGCCGGCAAGACCACCACCACCGCCAAACTCGCCAAGCACCTGATCGACAAGCGCAAGAAGAAGGTGCTGACGGTCTCGGCCGACGTCTACCGCCCCGCCGCCATCGAGCAATTGAAGACGGTGACCAGGCAGGCCGGCGCGGAGTGGTTCCCGTCCACCGCCAACGACAAGCCGGTCGACATCGCCCACGCCGCACTCGACTACGCCCGCAAGCACTACTTTGACGTGCTGCTGGTCGACACCGCCGGGCGCCTGGCCATCGACGAAGCGCTGATGAAGGAGATCGCCGACCTGCATGCGGTGCTGAAGCCGGTGGAGACGCTCTTCGTCGTCGACGCCATGCAGGGCCAGGATGCGATCAACACCGCCCGCGCCTTCAAGGAAGCCCTGCCGCTCACCGGCATCGTGCTCACCAAGACCGATGGCGACTCACGCGGTGGCGCCGCGCTCTCGGTGCGACAGATCACCGGCGCGCCGATCAAGTTCGCCGGCGTCAGCGAGAAGATCGATGGCCTGGAGGTCTTCGACGCGCAACGCCACGCCGGCCGCGTGTTGGGCATGGGCGACATCGTGGCCCTGGTCGAAGAAGTGCAAAAGGGCGTTGACGTTGCTGCAGCGCAGAAACTCGCCGACAAGCTCAAGTCGGGCGACAACTTCGACCTCAATGACTTCCTCTCGCAGATCAGCCAGATGAAGAAGATGGGGGGGCTGTCCGGCCTGATGGACAAGCTGCCCTCACAAATGACAGCCAAAGCCGGCAACCTCGGCCAGGCCGACATGGACCGTGCCGAGCGCGACGTGCGCCGCATGGAAGGCATCATCAACTCGATGACCCCGCTGGAGCGCCGCAAGCCCGAGCTGCTCAAGGCCACCCGCAAGCGCCGCATTGCCGCGGGCGCGGGCGTTCAGGTGCAAGAGGTGAACCGCCTGCTCAACCAGTTCGACCAGATGCAGGGGATGATGAAAAAGATGAAAGGCGGCGGCCTGATGAAGATGATGAAGCGCATGGGCGGCATGAAAGGCCTGGGCGGGCCCGGCGGCATGCGCTGAGGTTCTCGGCGAGGCTGCAGTTGACCTCACCCCCAGGGGCGGCTATGGTCTGCTTCTGCAGAAACTGGTAGTAAAAAGACATGGAACTGCTGCTGATCGTTGGCGGGCTCGTCGTCGTTGCGGGCCTGGTATGGATGTGGTGGCGGCGACGCACACCCCGCCAAGACACTTCAAAGCGTGGCAAGGTCAAGGGGTCCGATGGGCTCGACACACTGATGTCGTGGCACCCACAGGCCACGCGCATCATGACCACCCCGGAGCGCAAGGCCTATGCGTCGCTGCGCGCCGGCTTGCCCGAGCACATCATCCTGGCGCAGGTGCCGCTGGCCCGCTTCCTGAAGGTGCCCACACGCCACTCTTATTCAGAGTGGCTGCGCCGCGTGGGTGTGATGTGCGCCGACCTGGTGGTGTGCGACAGCGTCTCACAGGTCATTGCGGTGGTCGACATCCGCGCCCCTGAAGCGCAAGAAAACGAACGCGCCAGACAACGCCATGCACGCATGGACCGTGTCCTGAAGGCCGCCGAGATCCCGCTGCATGTGTGGCGTGAAGACGCCCTGCCCAATGCGGTGGGCGCACGCAACGCCATCCTCGGCATGCCGGTCGACGCGTCCGCCGGCGTCACCAGCGCACAACCAGGTCGGGTGCCCGCCACCGCGATGGCCAGGGAGCCTGTGGCCGCAACTGTCGAAGACGACGCTTCGGAGCAACGCGACCCACCGTCATCGACCTGGTTCGACGACCTCGACTCCGCCCGCGTACCGCTCGCACCCACGCCCATGCCGCCGCGCGGCTCGGGCCCGTCGATCCGCTGACGAGCGATTTCAGTTCAGCAGGGCTTGCGCGAACTCGCGCGCATCAAAGGTCTGCAGGTCTTCGAGCTTCTCGCCCACACCGATGAAATAAACCGGGATGGGCCTCTCGCGGGCAATCGCCGCGAGCACCCCACCCTTGGCCGTGCCGTCGAGCTTGGTGACGACCAGGCCAGTGAGCTGCAGCGCGTCGTCGAAGGCCTTCACCTGCGACAGCGCGTTCTGACCGGTGTTGCCGTCGACCACCAGCAGCACTTCATGCGGCGCCCCGGCCTGCGCCTTGCCGATCACGCGCTTGATCTTCTTCAGCTCTTCCATCAAGTGGGTTTGCGTGGTGAGGCGCCCGGCGGTGTCGGCAATCACCACGTCGCAGCCGCGTGACTGGCCGGCGACCACCGCGTCGAAGCTCACGGCGGCCGGGTCGCCACTTTCCTGGCTCACGATCTCGACCGCCGGCCGCGCCGAGCCCGGGCGGTCGGCCCGCTCGGCCCACACCGCCAGCTGCTCGCGCGCCGCTGCGCGAAAGGTGTCGGCAGCGGCCAGCAGCACTTTTTGCCCACCGTCGGCGAGGTGGCGCGTGAGCTTGCCGATGCTGGTGGTCTTGCCGGCGCCGTTCACACCCACGACCATCATCACCATCGGCCGGTGCTCGCCCACTTGCAAAGGCTTCTCGAGCGGCCTGAGCAGCTCGGCCACGGCATCGGCCAGCAAGCCTTTCACGGCGGCGGGGTCGGTCACACGCTCTTCTTTCACACGCCGCTTCAGGTCGCTCAACAAGAACTCGGTGGCTTTCACGCCCGCATCGGCCATCAGCAACGCGGCTTCGAGGTCTTCGTAAAGCGCGTCGTCGATCTGCGTGCCGGTGAACACACGGGCAATGCTGGAACTCGTCTTGCGCAAACCGCCGCGCAGCTTGTCGAGCCAGTTGCTGCGTTCCGGTTCGAGGGTTGGTGGGGCCACCGGGACAACGGGCGCCGCCGCAACCTCGGGCGTCACGGGTTTTTTCTTGAAGAAGCTGAACATGCGGGTCCGGGTGGAGTGGCGAAGCGAACGCCAGAAAGTGGTGGCTATAATGCGCGGCTCAGGCGCTTTAGCTCAGCCGGTTAGAGCGACGGAATCATAATCCGCAGGTCCGGGGTTCGAATCCCTGAAGCGCCACCAAAAACTTATAGCCCTGCGGCTCCGGTCATTTGACCTGGAGCCGTTGTTGTTTGTGGTGCATGCTTGCACACATTCCTTTCACAGCCACTGGATCTACACCATGTACCGCTGTCTCATTGCTGCTGTTGCCACCATCGCTTTTGCCCTGCCCGCTGCGGCCCAGGTGCAACGCAACTTCCCGCAGAACGCCCTGCGCGGAACCATCACCTTCGGCTCCCCGCCGCAGATCCTGCTCAACGGCAAGCCCACTCAACTTGCCCCCGGCTCGCGCATTCGCGGCGAGAACAACCTGCTGGTCATGTCGGGCGCACTGGTCAGCGCCAAGGCCACCGTCAACTACACCATCGACCAATCCGGCCTGGTGAGAGACGTGTGGATCCTGCGCAAGGAAGAGCTCTCGATGAAGCCCTGGCCCGAAACGCTTGAGCAAGCGCAGGCGTGGCAGTTCGATCCCACCGCGCAGACCTGGACCAAGCCCTGAAGACGGGGCCGCGCCATGTCAAACGATTCCAAGAAGGTCTTCATCAAGACCTTCGGCTGCCAGATGAACGAGTACGACTCGGACAAGATGGCCGATGTGCTCGCCGCTGCCGAAGGTTATGAACCCACGACCGACGTCGACCAGGCCGACCTGATCCTATTCAACACCTGCTCGGTGCGCGAAAAGGCGCAAGAGAAGGTCTTCAGCGACCTCGGCCGTGTGAAGCACCTCAAGGCCAAGGGCGTGTTGATTGGTGTGGGCGGTTGTGTCGCGAGCCAGGAAGGTGCGGCCATCATCGAACGCGCGCCTTATGTCGACGTAGTGTTCGGCCCGCAGACCCTGCACCGCCTGCCGCAGCTGCTGGCGCAGCGCCTGCACGAGCGCCGTCCGCAGGTGGACATCAGCTTCCCCGAGATCGAGAAGTTCGATCACCTGCCGCCGGCACGCGTCGACGGCGCAACCGCCTTCGTGTCGATCATGGAAGGCTGCTCCAAGTACTGCAGCTACTGCGTGGTGCCCTACACCCGCGGTGAAGAGGTGTCGCGCCCTTTTGACGACGTGCTGGCCGAAGTGGCGGGCTTGGCCGATCAGGGTGTGAAAGAGGTGACGCTGCTCGGGCAGAACGTCAACGCCTACCGCGGCGCGATGGGTGACACCGCGGAGATCGCCGACTTTGCGCTGCTGATCGAATACGTGGCGCAGATCCCCGGCATCGCGCGCATCCGCTACACCACCAGCCACCCGAACGAGTTCACGCAGCGCCTGATCGACGTCTACGCGCGTGTGCCGCAACTGGTGAACCACCTGCACCTTCCGGTACAGCATGGCAGCGACCGCATCCTCATGGCGATGAAGCGCGGCTACACTGCGATGGAATACAAAAGCACGGTGCGCAAACTGCGCGCGGTGCGGCCCGACATCAGCCTGTCCAGCGACTTCATCGTCGGCTTCCCAGGCGAGACCGAAGACGACTTCAACAAGATGATGAAGCTCATCAACGACATCGGCTTCGACAGCAGCTTCAGCTTCGTCTTCAGCCCACGCCCCGGCACACCCGCCGCCGCTTTGCACGACGACACGCCCCAAGAACTCAAGCTCCAGCGGCTGCAGCACCTGCAGGCCACCATCGAGACCAACCAGCGTCGCATCGGTGAGTCGCGCGTGGGCACGGTGCAAAAGGTTCTGGTCGAAGGCAACGCGCGCAAGGATGCCACCGAGCTGATGGGCCGCACCGAATGCAACCGCATCGTCAACTTCGCGGGCCACCCGCGCCTCATCGGCCAGATGATCGATGTGCGCATCACCCAGGCCTACCCCCACTCGCTGCGCGCCGAGGTGATGACGAGCGACAGCGAGTTGCTCCCCGTCTGAGCGCACTCAGGCGATCTGGAGGCGCATGCGCCCGCCCTGCTTGGCCGCGTAGAGCGCCTGGTCGGCACGGGCGATCACTTGGTCCAGGCTGGTATCGCCTTCCTGCACGGTGGCCACGCCTGCGCTGAAGGTCAGCTCGAAGCCGAGCGACGGGTTCACATCACGCTGAATGGCGGCGCGCAGGCGCTGGTCCACCGTTTGCGCCGCCGCAGCGTCTGACATCGGCAGCAGCACACAAAACTCCTCGCCGCCATAACGGCCCACCAGGTCAGGCTGGCGCACGAGCTGCAGCAAGGCGTGGGCAAACAGCACCAGCGCCCGGTCACCGGTCTGGTGACCATGGCTGTCATTGATGCGCTTGAAAAAGTCGATGTCGAGCATGACCACCACCAGGCTGCGCCCATGGCGCTGCGCCAGCTGGAAGTGCGACAAGCCCTGCTCCATCCAGCAGCGCCGGTTGAGCACGCCGGTCAGCCCGTCGGTGGTGGCCAGGCGCTGCAACTCGCGCTCGGCCTCGTCGCGATGTGCCAACAAAAAGGCCAGTGTGCCCACCATGAGGCAGGCGTTGCTGATGATCAGGCCGACGATGTTGATCCAGTGCGCCGACTCGAACGTCGGGTAGCTTTCAGGCGCGGTCAGCACCAGGACGAACCGCCCCGCGACCATCACCCCCGAGGCCGCGAGCGCGAGCCCCGCCATCCAGCGCCAGCGCCAGCCACCCACGCCACCCGGGCGCATCAGCAGCCATGACAACCACAGCATCTGCAAACCGAGAGCGGCATTGACGATGGCAATGCGGGCGGCAAAGTTGCTGAACATCAGCCAATGCAGCAGCGTGGTCACCAAGGGAACGCCGACGACCCACGCACGCGAGAAGGGTTGCTGCAAGTAGGCCTTGGCCGCCAGGTGAACAAAGCTGAAGCCGCTCACGATCGCCGCCGCGCCCAGAGTGGCGAACTCGCGCGGATAGCCCTGGTAGGCCGCCATCAAAGCGGCCCAACCCACCGCCTGCAGGAGCAAGGCCACGACCCAGAAGCGGATGCCCGAGCCCGTTTTCCAGCGCACCCCGACCAGCAAGGCGCAGAACACCAACGTGACGTTGATGAACATCGAGAAGAAAAGCGTGAGGGCGTCGAGCTTCATGGGGGCAGGCCCGGCGTGACGGCCTCGTTCACCTGGTTTTCGGCGCCGACGTTGCGCAACTTGAGCACTCGGCGATCAGCCTCGCCGCGTTCCCCAGCCGGCCCACCACAACGCGAGCGCACTCACCAGCACCATCGCGCCATAGGTCATCATCTTGCCGTCACGGCCGGTCCACAGCAGGCATGCCATCAGGGCGATCGACGCGGCCAGCACCGCCCAGGCGGCCATGCGCCAGGGCGACACGCCCTTGAGGTCACGCCACCACAGCAGCTTGGCCATGAGGGCCGCCATCACCCCGACCCCGAGCGCTGGCGCAAAGAAGTTCAGCAGGTGCCACAGCCCATCCAACACGCCCATTGCGTCACGCTCCGTGAAAAGGCCCCCACACAGCCGGTAACCAGGGGAAAGGCTTCAATTTTATAATCCGGGAATGAGCGTCTTTGCCCTCGGGCTGAACCACACCACGGCCCCGCTGGATTTGCGGGGCCGGTTTGCATTCACGCTCGAACAATTGGCGCCCACTTTGCAGGAGTTTCGCACCCGCGTGAACCGCAAAGGCGGCGAGCCCGAAGTGGCCTTGTTGTCCACCTGCAACCGCACCGAGCTGTACTGCGCGGCCGACGCCGGCATGGTCGCACCGGCCGTCGACTGGCTGGCCGGTGTGGGCGGAGTGGCCAGCCAGCAGCTGATGCACCACGCCTATGTGCTCGAAGGTGGCGCCGCTGCGCGGCATGCGTTCCGTGTTGCGAGCGGGCTCGATTCCATGGTGCTGGGCGAGCCACAGATCCTCGGCCAGATGAAGCAGGCGGTGCGCGAAGCCAGCACCGCCGGCACCCTGGGCACCACGCTGCACCAGATGTTCCAGCGCTCGTTTGCGGTGGCCAAAGACGTGCGCACCTCGACCGAGATCGGCTCGCACTCCATCAGCATGGCGGCCGCCGCGGTGCGCCTGGCCTCGCAGCTGTTTGAAGACCTGCACGACACCAAGGTGCTGTTTGTCGGTGCGGGCGAGATGATCGAACTCGTAGCCACGCACTTTGCCGCACGCCAGCCCAAGGCCATGGCCGTGGCCAACCGCACGCTGGAGCGCGGCGAAAAACTGGCCGGCCGCTTCGGTGCCGAAGCGCTGCGCCTGGCCGACCTGCCGGCGCGCCTGGGCGAGTTCGACATCGTGATCTCTTGCACTGCGAGTTCGCTGCCCATCATCGGGCTGGGGGCGGTGGAGCGCGCGCTGAAGGCGCGCAAGCATCGCCCGATGTTCATGGTCGACCTGGCCGTACCGCGCGACGTGGAGCCTGAAGTCGCCCGCCTGTCCGACGTTTACCTCTACACCGTGGACGACCTGTCGGCCCTGGTGCAAAGCGCCGGCGAAAAGCGCCAGGCCGCGGTGCAGCAGGCCGAGGCCATCATCGAAAGCGGCGTGCAAAGCTTCGTGCACTGGCTGGGCCAGCGTGGCTCGGTGCCCTTGATCCAGGCGCTCAATGCGCAGGCCGACGACTGGCGCGCTTTAGAGATCGCCCGGGCGCGGAAGCTGCTGGCCAAGGGCGAAAACATCGACGCGGTACTCGACGCCTTGTCGCGTGGCCTGACACAAAAGATGCTGCACGGCACGCTGGCCGAGCTGCATGCCTCCGATGGCGAGCAGCGCACCCAGCTGGCCCACACGGTGTCGCGCCTGTTCCTGCGCGGCACTGCGCGCGACCCTGCTGACGACAAACGTTAGCGACGCTGCGCTCGCCGCCTTGGCGGAGCGTTTGCGTGCCTGGCTTGGTTGACAGGGCACCGGCTCCGCCCCCTCTCTCCCGGAGCCCGCATGAAAGACACCCTTCGCCAACAGTTCGAGCGCCTCGCCATGCGGCTGGCCGAACTCGACGCGACCCTCGCCGACCCAAGCGTGGCCAGCGACATGAACCGCTACCGCGCCCTCACCCGTGAGCACGCCGAGGTCGATTCGCTGGTGCAACGTTTTCGCCAATACGAACAACGCGAGCGCGACCTGGCCGCCGCCCGTGACATGCTGGCCGAGCCCGACATGGCCGAGATGGCGCAAGAAGAAATCGCGAGCGCCGAGGCCGACATCACCCGCCTGCACGGCGAGCTGCAGGCTGCCCTGTTGCCACGCGACCCCGACGACGGCCGCAATGCGTTTCTCGAAATCCGCGCCGGCACCGGTGGCGACGAGTCGGCGCTGTTTGCCGCCGACCTGCTGCGCATGTACCTGCGCCATGCCGAGCGCCAGGGCTGGCGCACCGAGGTGATGTCGGAGAGCATGTCCGACCTCGGCGGCTACAAGGAAGTGGTGTTGCGCATTGCCGGTGACGACGTCTACGCCCACCTCAAGTTCGAATCGGGTGGCCACCGGGTGCAGCGTGTGCCCACCACCGAAACGCAAGGCCGCATCCACACCAGCGCCTGCACCGTGGCCGTGATGCCCGAGCCCGATGAAGCCGAAGAGATCCAGCTCAACCCGGCCGAGCTGCGCATCGACACCTTCCGCGCGAGCGGCGCCGGCGGCCAGCACGTGAACAAGACCGACAGCGCGATCCGCGTGACGCACCTGCCCACCGGCATCGTGGCCGAGTGCCAGGACGACCGCTCGCAGCACCGCAACAAGGCCAAGGCCCTGGCCGTGCTCGCCGCGCGCCTGCGCGAAAAAGACCGCAGTGAACGCGCTGCCAAAGAAGCCGCCACCCGCAAGGGCTTGATCGGCAGCGGCGACCGCAGCGACCGCATCCGCACCTACAACTTCCCGCAGGGCCGGCTGACCGATCACCGCATCAACCTCACGCTCTACAAGCTGCTGGCCATCATGGAAGGCGATCTCGACGACGTGCTCGCCGCGCTGCAAGCCGCACGCGCCGCCGAGCAACTGGCCGAGCTGGAAGGGCGTGGCGCGTGAAAATAGTGGCCGAGGTGTTGGCTCAGGCGCGCAGTGCCGGTGTGGACCGGCTCGATGCACAACTGCTGTTGTGCCATGTGCTCGGGCGATCACGCAGCTGGCTGCTGGCCAACGACGACGCCGCACTCGACGCCACCCAACAGCAGCACCTGAGCGCGCTCCTCGCGCGGCGCGCCATTGGCGAACCGCTGGCCTATCTGGTGGGCGAAAAGGAATTTCACGGTCTCACCCTGCAGGTGTCCCCCGCGGTGCTCGTGCCCCGCCCCGACACCGAAACCCTGGTCGATTGGGGGCTGGAGCTGCTGCGCGATGCAAAAAAAAACCCGCACGTGCTGGACATGGGCACCGGCAGCGGCGCCATCGCGCTGGCGCTCAAACACGCTTGCCCGCACGCCCGAGTGAGCGCGCTCGATGCGAGCGACGAAGCTTTGGCCGTGGCACGCGGCAATGCCGCGCGCCTGCAACTCGACATCCAGCTGCTGCGAAGCGACTGGTGGCAAGGCGTTGCCGGTCAGCGTTTCGACATGATCGTCAGCAACCCGCCTTACATCGCCGAAGGTGATGCTCACCTTGTGGCGCTGCAGCATGAACCCGTGCAGGCACTCACATCCGGCACGGAAGGCCTGGACGCGCTGCGCGAGATCATCGCTGGCGCGCAGCAGCACCTGAACGCAGGCGCCTGGCTGTTGCTCGAGCATGGCCACGACCAGGCGCCTGCCGTGGCCCGCTTGCTCGCCGCGGCAGGCTTCAGCGAGATCACAACCCGGCCCGATCTGTCCGGAACTCCGCGTTGCACCGGGGGCCGGAGCTGGTGAAAAAAAGCGAGTGTTGCGGTATTGCTGCACACCCCCTGGATGAGCCATCCACCAAAGAGAGGAGGAAGCTACACAGCCCGCGGCAAGCGGCGTAGCATCATTCCCATCCCCCGCCAGATCGTCGCAGCTTGGCCGGGCCCCCCGGAGATCACCATGCGCAAAGTTGTCCGTTGCTTGGTTGGTACCTTGGCCCTGGTGGCCACGTTGGCGCACGCCGGTTCGGGCGAGGGCTTGAAGATTCCGCTGGATCATCCGGCCTGGGAGGGCCTGAGGGGCCGTCTGAGCTTTGGCACCGTCGCACCGTCGCAAGCCGATATGGGCAACACCAACTCAGAACCGCTGCGCATCCACAGCCTGAGCCTGATGGGCGACTACTACCTCAGCCGCCCGTGGCTGGGCAGCGTCGGCGGCCTGCGCGCCACCAGCGGACTGATGCTGGGCGCCCGAGGTTCGCTCTGGAGCAGCCCGGCAGCGGTCGAGCGCCGCACCTCGCTGGCCAGTGGCCTCACCGATGGCAGCACATCCGACAACAACGCCACCGTGCCCTACCTCGGCGTCGGCTACACCGGCTTGTCCAGCAAAGGCGGCTGGGGGCTGTCGGCCGACCTGGGCCTGATGGCCCTTAACCCCCGATCAGCCACGAAGTTGGGCAACCAGAGCCTGGACGACACCATGCGCGACCTGCGCTTCACGCCGCTGCTCCAACTGGGCGTGTCTTATTCCTTCTGAGCCGCGCGCCTGACGCGGCTCAAGGGCATGTGCTCGAGGTGGCGCCCGAGCGCCTGGTTTGCCGTATAACCTCGCCTATCCCCAATGACACTGCCGGCACACCCGGCGCGCGACCATGAGCGACGTTCAACAACGCATCGATGACCTCGTCAAAAACAACCGTGTGGTGCTCTTCATGAAGGGCACGGCGCAGTTTCCCCAATGCGGCTTCTCAGGCCGCGCGGTGCAGATCCTCAAATCGTGTGGTGTCGGCGATCTGAAGACCTTCAACGTGCTCGAAGACGAAGCCGTTCGCCAAGGCATCAAGGATTACGCCAACTGGCCGACCCTCCCACAGCTCTACGTGGACGGCGAGTTCGTCGGCGGCTCCGACATCATGACGGAGATGTACCAGGCCGGTGAGCTCCAGCAGGTGCTGGGCACGCAGGCCTGACCTTGGGCCACACCGCTGCCCGCAGCCGGGTGGTCGTCGGCATCACCGGCGCCACCGGTGCGCTCTACGGCGTGAGGCTGCTGCAGCGCTTGAAGGCCACCGGCTGCGAAACGCACCTGGTGGCCAGCCCTGCGGGTGTGCTCAACGTGCACCACGAGTTGGGCCTCGACCGCAACGCGCTCGAAGCGCTGGCCGACACGGCCTACAGCCCAGGTGACGTGGGCGCGGCCATCGCCAGTGGGTCGTTTGCCACCACCGCGATGGTGGTGGCGCCGTGCTCGATGAAGACGCTGGCGGCCATCGCCCACGGCCTGTCGGACAACCTGCTCAGCCGCGCGGCCGACGTCACGCTCAAAGAGCGTCGCCGGCTGGTGCTGATGGTGCGCGAGACGCCGTTCAACCTCGCCCACTTGCGCAACATGACCGCGGTGACCGAAATGGGCGGCATGATCTTTCCGCCGCTGCCGGCGTTTTATCACCGGCCCGCAACGATCGACGATCTGGTCAACGACACCGTGGAGCGTGTGCTCTCGCTGCTGGGCGTGGCCGATGCGCAGCCCAAGGCGTGGGCTGGCCTCTGATCGGGCTCAGGCGGCCTTGAAGGCCCAGGCCTTGCGCGCGCCGAACACCAGGTTCGGGTATTCCGCGCGGCCCCGGCTGCCGTTGTAGCGCCCGAGCGCCAGGAAGAGATCTCCGCGCTCGATGTTGAGGTAGTGGCGAAGGATCACGCAGCCGAAGCGCAGGTTGGTCTGCATGTGAAAAAGCTTGGTGGCGTCACCATTGCCGATCAGCCTGGCCCAGAACGGCATCACCTGCATGTAGCCGCGCGCACCCGCACTGCTGATGGCGTATTTGCGAAAGCCGCTTTCCACCTGCGCCACGCCCAGCACCAGTGCCGGCTCCAGGCCAGCGCGCGCACTTTCGTACCAGAGCGTCTCCAGAAATTCAACGCGCGCCACATGCTCCGCCTTGCGCTTCTTCAGCCGGTTGCTCATCTCACCCAGCCACTGCAGGTAGGCCAGGCGGGCCTGCGTGGACTCGAACACGGGCTTGGGCGGCGCGCGGTTCGCAATGGCCGCCGACAGCGCCGAGCGCACGGCGTCGGCCAGCGGTTCTTCCACCTGGGCGCCGGCCCATGACGATGGGGTATTGAGCAGCAAAGGAGACAGCGCCGCAGCGGCCAGAAGCCGCCGCCGCCCACATCCCCGAACCAGGCTCATGAGCTGAGCTTGCCCTTCAGGAAGCTGGCCACGTCGGCAACCGCCACGGCGGTGGATTGCGCGTCACGGCGGCCCTGGTATTCGAGCTTGCCTTCCTTGAGGCCGCGGTCGGACAGCACCACACGGTGAGGCACACCGATCAGCTCCCAGTCGGCAAACATCGCACCGGGGCGCTCACCGCGGTCGTCGAGCATCACGTCGACGCCGAGGGACTGCAGTCGTTCATGCAACTGGTCGGCCGCGGCTTTCACGTCAGCCGAACGGTCGTAGCCGATGGGGCACAGCACCACGGTAAAGGGCGCCATGGCGAGTGGCCAGATGATGCCGCGCTCATCGTGGTTTTGTTCGATGGCGGCGCCCAGCAGGCGCGTGACGCCAATGCCGTAGCAGCCCATCTCCAGCAGCTGCGGCTTGCCGTTTTCGTCGAGGTAGGTGGCGTTCATCGCCTTGGAGTACTTGGTACCCAGGTAGAACACATGGCCAACCTCGATGCCGCGCTGCATTGCAAGCGTGCCTTTGCCATCGGGCGACGGGTCGCCCTCGACCACGTTGCGGATGTCGGCCACCACGTCGGGCTCGGGCAGATCACGCGCCCAGTTGGCACCGGTGTAGTGGAATTCGGCCTCGTTGGCGCCGCAGACAAAGTCGCTCATCGCCGCCACCGTGCGGTCCACCACCAGGCGCAGCGGCTTCTTCAAACCGATGGGGCCGAGGTAGCCGGGTTTGCAACCGAAGTGCTCGTCGATCTCGGCGGTGGTGGCGAAGCGGTAGCCGTCGTTCAGCCCCTGCACCTTGCCTGCCTTGACTTCGTTCAGCGAATGGTCGCCGCGCACGAGCACCAGCCACACGGTGCTCTTGACCACGTCGCCGCCTTCGTTCTTCTCGTCGGTGGCGAGCACCAGCGATTTGACGGTTTGCGACAGCGGCAGCTTCAGCAGCTGAGCCACGTCTTCACAGGTGTTCTTGCCCGGCGTCGGGGTCTTGGTGAGAGCCTGCGTCGGTGCTGCACGTTGCGCGATCAGCGGCAAGGCCTCGGCCAGCTCGACGTTGGCGGCGTAGTCCGATTGAGGGCAGTACGCGATGGCGTCTTCGCCGGTGTCCGCAATCACCTGGAACTCATGCGACTTGTCGCCGCCGATAGCGCCGGTGTCGGCCGCCACAGCGCGGAAGGTCAGTCCCATGCGCTCGAAGATGCGCACGTAGGCGGCGTACATCGCCTCATAGCTCTTGCCGGCGGCGGCCACGTCACGGTCGAAGGAGTAGGCGTCCTTCATCGTGAACTCACGCCCGCGCATCACGCCAAAGCGTGGCCGGCGCTCGTCGCGAAACTTGGTCTGGATGTGATAAAAATTTCTCGGCAGCTGCCGGTAGCTGCGCAGCTCCTGGCGCGCGATGTCGGTGATGACTTCTTCGGAGGTCGGCTGGATGATGAAGTCGCGCTCATGCCGGTCTTTGACGCGCAGCAGCTCCGGCCCCATGGCCTGGAAGCGCCCCGTTTCTTGCCACAGCTCGGCGGG
>NZ_JANOCG010000183.1:0-5628 GCF_031412075.1 Rhizobacter sp. | reverse complement strand
CTACGGCGACTTGCTGCTGACGCGGCGCGGCAAACTCGACGCGGTCGTCGTACCGCCATCCGAACTGCCGGCTTCGGCCGCGGCGCAGTGGAGCCAACTTCGCCAAGAAGCCACGCTGCGGCTGGCTGCGCTCACAGAGCGTCCGCCTGAAAATGCGGTGCCACGCCAGTTCATCGACATCCCGCCGAGCACGCGCCACGCCATTGCGGTGGATGCGAGCCGCTCGCGCATGTACCTGTTCGTCAACAACGAAAACGGCTTGAGGCTGGTGTCCGACCACTACGTGTCGCTCGGCAAACTGGGCATGGACAAGAAGGAACAAGGCGACCAGCGCACACCCCTCGGCGTGTACTTCGTGACCAGCCGGCTCGGCGGCGCGCAGCTGAAAGACTTCTACGGCCCGGGCGCACTGGAGCTCAACTACCCCAACGAATACGACCGCCGCCGTGGCAAGACCGGCGGTGGCATCTGGCTGCACGGTGTGCCACCGCACAACTTCGCACGCACGCCGCAAAGCACCGACGGTTGTGTGGTGCTCGCCAACGAAGACATCAGCCACCTGCTGCGCGACGTCTCCCCGCGCCGAACCCCCGTGGTCATCGCTACCCGTCTGGACTGGTTGGCGCACGGCCAGGTCGACAAAGAGCGTGGCGCGGCTCGGGCGCTGGTCGAACAATGGCGCCAGGCTCGATCGGGCGGCGACGTGAGCAGGTTGCTGGGTTTTTACTCCCCGCAGTTTTCGAGCGGCACCGCGGACCTGGCCCAATGGGCCAAGATCCTCGACAAGGAAGTGAACGCCTCGCGCGGCCGAGAGTCGGAGCTGAAGGAACTCTCCATCCTGTCATGGCGCGATACCAGCGAGGTGTTGATCGTGACCTTTGGCGAGGTGCTCAAAGGCCAACTCACCGGCCCGATGAAGCGCCAGTACTGGGGCAAGGAGGGTGGACAATGGAAGATATTCTTCGAAGGAGTGATCGGATGACAAAACACACCCGCTGGTTGAGCTTGATCGCGGCCACCCTCATCGGCTTGGGCACAAGCCTGGCCGCACAGGCGCAGAAGGTGAAACTCGCCACCTCTGAAGGCGACATCGTGGTTCAGCTCGACGCTGCCAAGGCGCCCAAGACGGTCGAGAATTTTGTGGCCTACGTGAAGGCCGGCCACTACAACGGCACCGTGTTCCACCGTGTCATCAGCAACTTCATGATCCAGGGCGGCGGCATGACGGCCGACCTCAAAGAAAAGCCTACACGCCCGCCAATCTCGCTGGAGGCCCGCAACGGCCTGAACAACGACCGCGGCACCATCGCCATGGCCCGCACGTCCGACCCCAACTCGGCCACGGCGCAGTTCTTCATCAACGTGAAGGACAACAACTTCCTCAACGCCGCGCAGTCGCAAGACGGCAACGGCTACGCCGTGTTTGGCAAGGTCATCGAGGGCATGGAGGTGGTCGACAAGATCCGCGCCGTGCCGACCGCCCCTGGCGACGTTCCCGTCAAACCCGTGACCATCAAGAAGGCCACCCTGGAGAAGTGAAATGAGCAAAACCGTCGAACTGCAAACCAACCACGGCACCATCCGCGTCGAACTCGATGACGTCAAGGCGCCCAAGACCGTCGCCAACTTCATCGCCTACGTCGAGAACGGCCACTACAACGGCACAGTGTTCCACCGCGTCATCAAGAGCTTCATGGTGCAAGGCGGCGGCTTCGAACCCGGCATGAAACAAAAGCCAACCGTCGAGCCGATCCAGAACGAGGCCAACAACGGCCTGAAGAACGACCATTACACCTTGGCCATGGCGCGCACCAGTGCACCGCACTCGGCCTCGGCCCAGTTCTTCATCAACACCACCAACAACGACTTTCTGAACTTCAAGTCTGAGTCGGCCAGCGGGTGGGGCTACGCCGTGTTTGGCAAGGTCGTCGCCGGCAAAGAGGTGGTCGACGCGATCGAGGGTGTGAAGACCGGCAACAAGGGTGGCCACGGTGACGTGCCGCTCGAAGACGTGGTCATCACCCAGGCGACCGTCGTCGCCTGAGCCCGCTTCATGCAGGCTGAAGTGCATGCTCCGCTGGCCTGGCGGTGCATCGACTTCATCTCCGACCTGCATCTCGGCGCCGACACGCCCGAGACCTTTGACGCCTGGGCGGCGTACCTGCAAGGTACGCCGGCCGAGGCGGTGTTCATACTGGGCGACCTGTTCGAGGTGTGGGTCGGCGACGATGCCCGCGTCGACGGCTTCGAGGCCCGCTGCACCGAGGTGCTGGCGACAGCAACGCGTCAGCGCCACATTGCCTTCATGGTCGGCAACCGCGACTTTCTGGTCGGCACTCGAATGCTCAGCGCCTGCGGCGTTACGGCGCTGGCTGACCCCTGCGTGGTGATCGCGTTTGGCCAACGTGTGCTGCTGACGCATGGCGATGCGTTGTGCCTGGCAGACACCGAGTACCAAGCCTTTCGAGTCCTGGTGCGCAGCGCTGCCTGGCAGACCGACTTCCTCTCCAAATCTCTCGAAGCGCGCCGCCGTTTTGCCCGTGATGTGCGCAACCAGAGCGAGATGCGCAGGAAAGGCCCGCCCTCCCCGGCCGGCTGGGTCGACATCGACACGCCCGCCGCGCTGGAATGGCTGCACCAAGCCAACTCGACAACGCTGATCCACGGCCACACGCACCGCCCATCCACCGAGCCGCTGGGCGATGGCTGCGTTCGGCATGTTCTGTCCGACTGGGACCTCGATCACCCGCCTGTGCGTGCCGAGGTGTTGCGCCTTTCAGCCTCCGGCCAGGCGCGCCTGAGTCTGGCCGACGCGTTGAAGTAACCCGAATGCTCCACGCGCTGCGCCGCTGGCGTGACCAACGAACACTGACGCGCCGCCCGATCCCCGACGCGCTGTGGCTCGCCACCCTGGCGCGCTTCCCCTTCCTGGCCCGCCTCGACGTCGATGACGGCCAGCTGCTGCGCGAGATGAGCACGCTCTTTCTCGACCGCAAAGAGTTCAACGGTGCCCACGGGCTGGCGATCACCGATGACATGGCCGTCGCCATCGCCGCGCAAGCCTGCCTGCCCATTCTTCGCCTCGGGTTGGATTGGTACGACAGCTTCATCGGTATCGTGGTGCACGCCGACGAGGTTGTCGCGCGTCGCGAGGTGATGGACGAAGACGGCGTGGTTCACCACTACGACGAACCTCTGTCGGGCGAGGCGATGGAAGGTGGGCCGGTCACGCTTTCATGGCAAGACGTGGCCGACGCCGGCAACTCCGCCGAATGGGGCTACAACGTGGTGATCCACGAATTTGCCCATGTGCTGGACATGCGCGACGGTGAAGCCAACGGCATTCCGGCCCTGCCCAGCCGCAGCGCCCAGCTTGAATGGAAGACAGTTTTCACGGCGAACTACGACAGCTTTTGTGCGCGAGTTGAAGCCGGTGAAGACACCTTGCTTGACCCCTATGGTGCCGAAGCGCCCAGCGAATTTTTCGCCGTCGCATGCGAGGTATTTTTTGTCGCGCCGCACGACCTTCAGGCCGAGCACCCGCAGGTGTACGCGCAGCTGCAGCAGTTTTTTCAGCAAGACCCCGCCTTGCGCGCATGAAAACGGGGCCCGAAGGCCCCGTCGTTTTATCGCCAGAACTTGTACAGCACCTCAGGTGGTGGTGGCAGGCTCTGCCTTCGGCTTGTCGCTCTTCTTCGGCGGCTGGATGTCGAGGACGGTCTTGCCTTCCGCATCGATGTCGACCGCCAGGCGGCCACCATCGACCAGACGACCAAAGAGCAACTCATCGGCCAGAGCACGACGAATCGTGTCCTGGATCAGGCGTTGCATCGGCCGGGCACCCATCAGCGGGTCGAAGCCCTTCTTCGACAGGTGCTTGCGCAAGGCGTCGCTGAAGGTCGCCTCGACCTTCTTCTCGGCCAATTGCGCTTCAAGTTGCAGCAAGAACTTGTCGACCACGCGCAGGATGATTTCTTCATCGAGCGAGCGGAAATTGATGATCGCGTCGAGCCGATTGCGGAATTCGGGTGTGAACAGGCGCTTGATGTCGGCCATCTCGTCACCTTGTTCGCGCGAGTTGGTGAAGCCGATGCTGGCCTTGTTCATCGTCTCTGCACCCGCATTGGTCGTCATGATCAGGATGACATTGCGGAAGTCGGCCTTGCGCCCGTTGTTGTCGGTCAGCGAGCCGTGGTCCATGACCTGCAGCAACACGTTGAAAACGTCCGGGTGGGCTTTCTCGATCTCGTCGAGCAACAGCACCGCATGCGGCTTCTTGGTAACGGCCTCGGTCAGCAGACCACCTTGGTCAAAACCCACGTAGCCCGGAGGCGCACCGATCAGGCGGCTCACCGCATGGCGCTCCATGTATTCGCTCATGTCGAAGCGGATCAGCTCAATGCCCAGAATAAAAGCGAGTTGCTTGGCCACTTCGGTCTTGCCCACACCCGTGGGGCCGCTGAACAAGAACGAACCGATCGGCTTGTCGGGCTTGCCCAGGCCCGAACGCGCCATCTTGATGGCAGCCGCCAAGGCTTCGATGGCAGGCTCCTGCCCGAACACCACGCTGTTCAGGTCGCGCTCCAGCGTCTTGAGCTTGGAGCGGTCGTCGCTCGACACGCTGGTCGGCGGGATGCGTGCGATCTTGGCGACGATCTCTTCGACCTCGTTGCGGGTGATGGTCTTCTTTTGCTTGCTCTTGGGCAAGATCCGCTGCGCCGCACCCGCCTCGTCGATCACGTCAATCGCCTTGTCAGGCAGGTGGCGGTCGTTGATGAACTTGGCCGACAGCTCGGCCGCAGCCTGCAAGGCACCCAGCGCGTACTTCACGCTGTGGTGCTCTTCGAAGCGCGACTTCAGACCCTTAAGGATCTCGATGGTCTGCTCGACCGAAGGCTCGACCACGTCGACTTTCTGGAAACGGCGTGACAGCGCTGCGTCTTTTTCGAAGATGCCGCGGTACTCGGTGAAAGTGGTCGCGCCGATGCACTTCATGGCCCCGGAGCTCAGCGCAGGCTTGAGGAGGTTGCTCGCATCCAGCGTGCCGCCCGAAGCCGCCCCCGCACCGATCAGCGTGTGGATCTCGTCGATGAACAGCACCGCGTTCGGTTGATCCTTCAGGTGCTTGAGCACACTCTTCAAGCGCTGCTCGAAATCACCGCGGTACTTGGTGCCCGCCAACAGTGCGCCCATGTCGAGCGAATACACCTGCGCATCGGCCAATATCTCGGGCACCTCGTTTTGCGTGATGCGCCAGGCCAGACCCTCAGCGATAGCGGTCTTGCCCACGCCGGCTTCACCCACCAACAGCGGGTTGTTCTTGCGCCGGCGGCACAGGATCTGGATGACTCGTTCCACCTCCAGCTCGCGGCCGATCAACGGGTCGATCTTGCCTTCGCGGGCGAGCTGGTTGAGGTTCTGGGTGAACTGATCCAGAGGCGAGCCCTTGGACTCGCCTTCTTCCTTCTCGCCTTCGTTGCCGGAGCTTTCATTCGACTTCGGTTGCTCGGGCGGGTCGGTCTTCTTGATGCCGTGGGCGATGAAGTTCACCACGTCGAGCCGCGTGACGCCCTGTTGGTGCAGGTAATACACAGCATGCGAATCCTTCTCGCCAAAGATCGCCACCAG
>NZ_JANOCG010000182.1:0-2818 GCF_031412075.1 Rhizobacter sp. | reverse complement strand
GCATCATCGGCGTGAAGTGCTGGGTCTACCGTGGTGATCGCCTCGCCAATGGCGAGCTGGCACCCCAGGCCAACAAGCCTGAAGTGCAAGAAGACGATCGCCGTCCGCGTCGCAACACCCGTCCGGGCGCACCTGGTGCTCCTGCTGGTCGTGGTGGTCGCCCGGGTGGTGGTGGTTTCGATCGTGGCGCGCCACGTCAAGACGCTGGTCGCCCTGCAGAAGCAGCCGCACCGGCTGGCGATGCGCCGAAGACGCCCGCGGTCAAGCGCGTGCGCAAGGCGCCGACGCCTGGGGCCACTGAGCCCAAAGGAGAATAAGCATGCTGCAACCTGCACGCAGAAAATACCGCAAGGAACAAAAGGGCCGGAACACCGGCGTGGCCACGCGCGGCGCGGCTGTGTCGTTCGGCGACTTCGGCCTGAAGGCCACCGAGCGCGGCCGTTTGACGGCGCGCCAGATCGAGGCGGCTCGCCGCGCGATCTCGCGCCACATCAAGCGCGGCGGTCGGATCTTCATCCGCATCTTCCCGGACAAGCCCATCTCGCAAAAACCTGCTGAAGTCCGCATGGGCAACGGCAAGGGCAACCCGGAGTACTACGTGGCTGAAATCCAGCCCGGCAAGGTGCTCTATGAAATCAACGGTGTGCCGGAAGAGCTGGCCCGCGAAGCGTTCAAGCTGGCTTCGGCCAAGTTGCCGCTGAGCACCACCTTCGTGGCCCGCGCGATCGGCGCCTGAGGAGAACATGATGAAAACATCTGAACTTCGTGCCAAAGACGTCGCTGGCCTCCAAAAGGAAGTAGCCGACCTGCTCAAGGCCCACTTCGGTCTGCGCATGCAAAAGGCGACCCAGCAGCTGACCAACCACACCACGCTGGGCAACACCCGTCGTGACATCGCTCGTGCCAAGACCATCCTGGCCGAGAAGAAGAAAGGGGCCGCGAAATGACTTCGACCGCCACTGATATCAAAGTCGACGCGCCCGGCAAGAACCAGCGCAAGCTGGTTGGCAAGGTCGTCAGCGACAAACGTTCCAAGACCATCACGGTCCTGATCGAGCGCCGTACCAAGCACGAGCTGTACGGCAAGATTGTGGCCAAGTCCAGCAAGTACCACGCTCATGACGAGAAGAATGAGTACAAGCTGGGCGATGTGGTTGAGATCGCTGAAAGCCGTCCGATTTCAAAGACCAAGTCGTGGGTGGTGACTCGCCTGGTCGAGAAAGCCCGCACGGTCTGATTGACGTACCCTGCGCGGCAGTTCTGCCCCGCTGCAACGGTCGGTGTGCTGTAACTTGGCGCTCCGGCCGTTTTGCATTTTGTGATCTGATTCACCCATCCATCTGGAGACGAACATGCTCAAGGTTGGCGACAAGCTCCCGGCAGGTGCCCTGCAGGAATTCATCGAGGTCGAAGGCAATGGCTGTTCGCTCGGCCCCAACAGCTTCGACATCCAGCAGGCGACTGCCGGCAAGAAGATTGCCGTGTTCGCATTACCTGGCGCCTACACGCCAACATGCTCCGCGCAGCACGTGCCTGGCTACGTGAAGCAGGCCGATGAATTGAAGGCTGCCGGCGTGGACGAAATCTGGTGCGTGTCGGTCAACGACGCCTTCGTGATGGGTGCCTGGGGCCGTGACCAGAAGACCGGCGGCAAGGTGCGCATGATGGCCGACGGCAGTGCCGCCTTCACCAAGGCAACCGGCCTGGAGCTGGACCTGACCAGTCGAGGCATGGGTGTGCGCTCACAGCGTTACTCGATGTTGGTGGTGGACGGCGTCGTCAAGTCGCTCAACATCGAAGGCCCAGGCAAGTTCGAGGTCAGCGACGCTGGCACGCTGCTCAAGCAAGCCCAAGAGATCAAGGCCTGAATCGGAATGTGCGGTGAGGGGTGTTGACATACCCGCTGAAAGCACGGCATAATCCGCGACTTCGCTGAAATTCCTGCTGTGCTGGCTCGCACGGTACAGCAAATTTCGGCTCCGCCCAAACAGTGAGTTGCGCATCCAGCGCAACGATCTGACGGGCCCAAGACTGCTTGCTTCGGCAAGACAAGTTGGGGACAGAACATGATTCAAATGCAATCGCGGCTCGACGTCGCGGACAACACTGGCGCGAAATCCGTCCAGTGCATCAAGGTGCTCGGCGGCTCCAAGCGTCGCTACGCCGGTATCGGTGACGTGATCAAGGTTTCCATCAAGGAAGCCGCACCGCGTGGTCGTGTGAAGAAGGGCGAGGTCTACAGTGCCGTCGTCGTTCGCACCGCCAAAGGCGTTCGCCGCCAGGACGGCTCGCTGGTGAAGTTCGACGGCAATGCCGCCGTGCTGCTCAACGCCAAGCTCGAGCCCATCGGCACCCGCATCTTCGGCCCGGTCACGCGTGAACTGCGTACCGAGCGTTTCATGAAGATCGTGTCGCTCGCACCTGAAGTGCTCTAAGCCGCGGTTGAGGAAGAACAGCTTATGAACAAGATTCGCAAAGGCGACCAGGTCATCGTGTTGACCGGGCGCGACAAAGGCAAGCGTGGCACTGTCACGCAGCGCGTTGATGAAGACCGCATCGTGGTCGACGGCGTGAACGTGGTGAAGAAGCACGTCAAGCCGAACCCGATGAAGGGCACGACTGGCGGAGTCGTCGACAAGACCATGTCGATCCATCAGTCCAACGTGGCCATCTTCAATCCCGCCACCGGCAAGGCTGATCGTGTCGGCATCAAGCTGCTGAGCGACGCCGACAAGCAGGCCCGCAAGACCAAGGACAACGGCGTTCGCGTCTTCAAGTCCAGCGGCGAAGAGATCAAGGCGTAAACACATGGCCAAGC
>NZ_JANOCG010000181.1:0-5088 GCF_031412075.1 Rhizobacter sp. | reverse complement strand
CGTACCAACCCATGTCGTCGTAGTACAGCTTGTTGGAGTCTCCCGAGCGCCAGCCGCGGCCGTGAACGAGCGATTCGTCGATCAGCGTGCGGTACTTCGGGTCGCGGGTGCGTTGGTAGATGTTGATGATTGCGTCAAGCGTCGGGCCCTTGGTCCAGCCGTTCGATCGGACGTTGAAGCCTTGCAGCAGTTTGGTCATCACTGCGTTCTCGCGCGTTTCGGCCACGGGATCCACCGCGCTCGCCGTTTCACGTTCAACGCTTTGCGCAGACGCCGAAGGCACCGTGGCGGACCCGTCAGAGGAGGCCCCACCGCAGCCCGCAACCAGCGCAGACGCTGTCAGCATTGCGAGCAGTACGATTGATTTGATCAAGATGTCGCTCCAGTTAGATTGAGGAGCCCTCTTCCCACGGTCCATACGTCGGCGCGGCGGCGAGAGCCAGCCCAGGGAACGATGACCATGCGATCTCTAGCGGCATCAATCAAAATGGAATAAACGTTCTATGGATGTGAAAATGTAGAACATACGTTCTCACTCATCCAGCGTCGACACGTCACCAATGGTGTCGAAATGTGTGTCTCAAGTCTCACTTTTGAGCCGCTTGGGCAGCCAGGCCCTTGATGCCTGCGCCCAGCCCTGATAGGAGCCCGGCTTGTTTTGCCCCTCGATGAGCTGCAATGACGTCCGCGGACGAGGTCGCAGAAGGCCACGTCAGCGTACTCACTGGCCTTTGGCCCGGCCCACGCGTGGGTGAAAACATTGGCGGGGGCACTCCGGCCCCTGCATGGGCCTGCTCTCAGCCCTTCCCGATCCGCGCCATGCGCATGAGCTTGAGTGCGTTGCCGAGGTAGAGCTTCTCGCGGTCGTCGTCTGACAGGCCCAGCGAGTCGATCGAGCGGATGCCCTCGCGGATGAACATGGGCCCGTGCTCCGGGTCGAACGGGCAGTCGGAGGCGAACACAACATGGTCGACGCCAAAGAAGTCGATCCCGCAGCGCAGCGCCGAGGCGGAGCCGCCGAGCACGGTGTCGCCATAGAACATCTTGAAGTACTCGATGGGTGGCTTGGAGAGCGACTTGAGCACGTTGATCTCGTTGTCGTCCGGGCTGCGGCTGCCCAGCTGCGCCCAGAGCGACTCGGCGCGGCCGCTGAAATACGGCAGCATGCCGCCGCAGTGGTGCGTGATGATTCGCAGGTTCGGCAGCTTCTCAAGCAGCCCCGAGAACACCATGCGCGACATGGCCACCGAGGTCTCGAAGGGCCAACCCAGCACCTGCCAGACCTCATACTTCGAGCGCTCTTCGCCGGGGTAGTCGGCCCGCGTGCCGGGGCGGAAGGGGTGCATCCACACTGGCAGGTCGTAGCGCTTGCTCATCGCCTCGAAGATGGGGAAGAACTCCGGGTCATCGAGCGGGCGCCCGTTCACGCTCGTGATCACCTGCGCGCCGCGAGCGCCGAGCTGCGTGATCGCGCGCTCCATCTCTTTGAATGCGGCCGGCACGTTGTTCATCGGCAGCGAGGCAACGAACACCGGGAACTGATCCGGGAACTCGCGGCAGATCTGCGCCATGCCGTCGTTGGCCACACGGGCGAACTCGGGCGACAGCTCGGGGCCGCCCAGCATCTCGGGCGAAGGCGCACTGAGCGTGAGCACCTGCACGACATCGGGAAACTTCTCCGCCAGCATGCGGGCGCGCGCCGGCAGGTCCCACAGCAGGGGCAGGCTCGCCATGCGCTTGACGAGGCCAGCGTCCTTGGCGTGTATCTTCACCAGCTCGAAGTAGGCAGGCGGCAGCACGTGGTTGTAGATGTCGATCTTTTTCATGGGGCGTTCTGCGGAAAGTCAGGTGCCGGATGTTCCGGCCTGGCGGGTGCACGCAGAAGATGCCGTGAGCAGGCTGCTGATCACTGATGGGCATCGCCAACTCACGCCGTGATTCCTCGCTGCCTGCCGTGACTACTTGGCGGCGACCGGCACAAAAGGTGTCATGCGCCGGGCCACGCGGGCGCGCCAGTTGCCGTAGGGCTCGTAGCCTTCGCTCGTCTCGCACAGCGACTTCGTGAGGCCGATGATTTCGTCGTTGGTCCTGCTGAAGTCGAGCGGGATCAGGAAGGGCTGCGTGATGTACCAGTCCGAATCGACGAAGAACTCGAGGTTGTTGCCCTCGGGGTCGTGCGCATAGATGCTCCACGCGATGCCGTGGTTGGCGGGGAAAAGGTTGCTCGTGCCCTCCACCTCGAAGCGGCCGTGGATGTCTCGCAGATCTTCGAGCGAAGCCATCTTGAACGAGATCTGGTTGATGCTCGGGCCGAACTGCTGGTTCGCCGTGTTGGCGGGCAGCTGGTCGGGGCGGCCGCTGGCCAGCACGATCTGGTGGTGGTCGTCGGGGCTGCGTGACAAGAACACCAGCTGCATGCCGCCGGCCTCGCCACGGTCGGTGACGGTGAAGCCGAGCACGCGGGTGTAGAAGTCTTCCATCTTCGGCATGTTCTTCACGCTCAGCCCCATGTGGCTGAACATCAGGTTGGGCGCGCGCGCGTAGGTCTTGCTCATCGTGTCTCCAGTGTCGTGGTGAGTGCCTGCGCGAAGAGGCAGGTTGCTGAAATGCTAGGTCGACGCTTCGCCGCGCAAGAGATGGAAAAAGCAGCGTGTCGATCAGTTTTTGTCATCGCCGCATGCCAGTGCGGCCGATGCGCATTTGCTATCGGCCCCGTCGGCGCGCCATCTTCCGGCGCACCCCTGCGCTGCCTAGAGTGCCTCGCGTACAACACGGAGACCCTCATTCCATGAACACACTGGCATCGCAGCGCCGCCCAGGCGCCGTGGGCGTGCATTCGATCGACCGCTTCGTCTTCACGGTGCCCGACCTGGCCGCTGCCGAAAACTTCTACTGCGCCTTCGGGCTCGACGTGCGGCGCGTCAACGACCGCCTCGACCTGTACACCTTCGGCCACCCGCACTGCTGGGGCTCGGTCTTCGAGGCGGCTGGCATGAAGCAGTTGGCCTATGTGCGCTACGGCATCGACGAAGCCGACCTACCCACCTTCCGCGAGCGCATTGCGAAACGTGGCATCGGCTGCGAGCCGCACGGCCTGGCCCTGCAGCGCGGCAACGTTGGCGGGCTGTGGCTGCGCAACCCCGACGGCACGCCGCTGCAACTGGCGGTGGCGCCCAAGGTCTCGCCCAGCCAGAAGACCCAGCCGCGCGCGGCTGCTCCCGTGGCGCCCGGTCGCGGCGCCGCGCCGGCGCGCAGCGCGGTTCGGCCGGTGCGGCCGCGGGCGCTCTCGCACCTGCTCTTCTTCTGCGTTGACGTGCCACGCATGGTGGCATTCGGCAGCGAGGTGCTGGGCCTGCGCCTGTCGGACCGCTCCGACGACGTGATCGCCTTCATGCACGGCGCGCACGGCAGTGACCACCACCTGATCGCCCTGGCCAAGTCACACACGCCGGGCCTGCACCATTCGAGCTGGGACGTGGCGAGCCTCGACGACGTGGGTTGCGGCGCCGAGCAGATGCGCAGCGCCGGCTTCGATCGCGGCTGGGGCTTGGGCCGGCACGTGCTCGGCTCGAACTACTTCCACTACGTGCGCGACCCCTGGGGCAGCTACGCCGAGTACTCCTTCGACATCGACTTTGTGCCGCACGACGTCGACTGGCCAGCCGCCAACCACCCGCCGCATGACTCGCTCTACGTGTGGGGCCCGTCGGTACCCGAAGACTTCATCACCAACCACGAGCCCGCCGCCTGAGGCTGCGTGGCTCAGGCGGCAGTCACAACGGGTACTGCCGCTTGTTCTGGCTGATCGTCACGAGGTTGAGGTCGGTGAAGGTCTCGATGGCCCACTTGCCGAAGCGCGCCCAGCCGCTGTCCTTCACCCCGCCGAATGGGATCTGCGGCTCGCCGCCCATCGTGGGCCCGTTGATGTTGACCATGCCGGCGTGCACTAGGTTGCCCAGCTGCACGCCGCGCCAGACATCGGCGGTCATGATCGATGCGGAGAGGCCGAAGTGGGTGGCGTTGGCCTTCTCCACGGCCTCGGCTTCGCTGTCAAACGGCTCGACCAGCACCACCGGGCCGAACACCTCTTCGCAGTGGATCGGCGCCTCCTTCGGCACATCGACCAGCACGGTCGGCTGGAAGCAGCGGCCCTCGTGCGAGCCACCGGCCAGCACGCGCGCGCCCTTCTCCACCGCCTGCGCGATGCCGCGCGCCACGTTCGCCACCGCACGGTCGTTGATCAGCGGGCCGATCTGCGTCGTGGGCACGCTCGGGTCACCGGCCGTGATGGCCTTGGCACGCGCGACGAAGCGCTCGAGAAACTGCGGGTAGATCGATCGGTCGACCAGGATCTTGCGCGTGTTCATGCAGATCTGGCCCTGGTGGAAGAAGGCGGCAAAGATCGCGGTGTCGACCGAGTAGTCGAGGTCGGCGTCTTTCAGCACCAGCATCGGGTTGTAGCCACCGAGCTCGAGCGCGATGCGTTTCAGGTGCTGGCCAGCCCGCGCCGCGAGTGCCGCGCCGGTGGCCGATGAGCCGGTGAAGTTGTAGGCGCGCACGCGACGGTCTTCGAACAGCAGGTCGGCCAGCGGGGCCACCTCGCCGGGCGCATGCGTCACCACGTTCAGCACACCCGGCGGGAAGCCCGCCTCGGTGAAGATCTCGCCCATCAGCAGGCCGGCGCACACCGGCGCGTCTTCAGAGGGCTTGAGCACCACGGTGTTGCCGCAGGCGAGCGGCGCGACGATGGTGCGAATGCCCAGCGCCACCGAGCCGTTCCACGGCGAGATGCCCGCCACCACACCCAGTGGCCGGCGCACGGCCATGGCAAACACGCCGGGCGTGTCGGACTGCACGATCTCACCACCAGGCAGATAGGGGTAGCCCGCCGCCTGCCGCAGCAGCCCCACGGCCCACTGGATCTGGAAGCGCGAGAACGGGCTGGCCGAGCCGGTCTCGTGCGCCATCAGCAAGACGATCTCGTCGGCCCTGCGTTCAAGCACAGTGGCCGCGTTCAGAAACAGCGCCTGCCGCGCACGCGCACCCATCGCTGCCCAGCCCGGGAAGGCGGCCTGCGCGGCATCGATG
>NZ_JANOCG010000180.1:0-6855 GCF_031412075.1 Rhizobacter sp. | reverse complement strand
TTGGTGGGCCTGGCAGGCCTGCACGATCTCGTGGTCGTCGGCGGCGACCACCACGCGCGCAGCCTGCGAGCGCGCGGCTTGTCGAGCCACCCGCACCACCATGGGCACACCACCGAGGTCGGCGAGGATCTTGCGCGGCAGGCGGGTCGATTGCAGCCGCGCCGGCACCAGCACGGTGAAACTCACGCCGGGCTCTCGGCGGCCGGGGCGTCGAGCGAGCGGGCTTCGGATTCGAGCATCACCGGGATGCCGTCGCGCACGGGAAAGGCGAGGCGGTCTGCGCGGCAGATCAGCTGGTGCTGTGCATGAAACGGCGGGCGTTCGTGTTCGAGCGGCCCTTTGCACAAGGGGCAGACCAGCAGTTCAAGCAATCGAGTGTCCATGTCGGGTCCTTCAAGGTCTGTCGGTGGCTGGCAGCCATTGCATCAGTTCGGACGCGAACGCCGGACTCAGCTCAAAGTCTAGCGTTGCGACCCACACGCGGGTGGCACCCATGGCTACAGGCCGCAGTTTCACCGCGTCTTTTTCGGTCACGATCACGTCGACGGTGTCCGCAGGCCAGGGCAGGGTGGCGAAGTCATGGTGATCGGGAAGGGCCAGTTCGTCGATGTCGAGCCCCTGCGCACGGAGCATCTCGAAGAAGCGCTGTGGCCTGGCCAGGCCCGCGGCGGCCAACACGGTCTTGCCACGCAGTTCAGCGAAGGCCTCGGGGCGGGCGGCATGCCCCAGCCACCAATCGGGCAGCGGTGCCAGGCCGCTCAGGCGCCGCTTGGCGAGGTGGCCGCGCAGCGCCGTGCTCGGCGAGGCGGCGTTGTAGAGCACCACGCTGCGAGGTGGCACAACCGCCGGCACCGGCTCGCGCAAGGGGCCGGCCGGCAGCAGCCAGCCATTGCCTGCACCGCGCTCGTCGAACACGATCACCTGGGCATCGCGCGCAAGCCTTCGGTGTTGCAGGCCGTCGTCGCTGATCAAGACGTCGACTGCCGGGTTGGCTTGCAGCAGCGCCAAACCTGCCGCCACCCGGTCGGCCCCCACGGCCACCGGCACGCCACCGCGCAGGTGCAGCAACAGCGGCTCGTCGCCGGCCTCGCTGACGGGCGTGTCGCGGCTGAGCAAAACAATGTTGTCGGATTGCCGCCCATAACCCCGCGAGACGATGCCGGGTGTGAAACCACGATCGCGCAACAGTTGCACCAATGCCAGCGTCGTTGGCGTTTTGCCGGCTCCCCCGGCAACAAGGTTGCCTACCACCACCACCGGGACGGGCAGCTGCACGGAACGCATCAGCCCCAGCTCGAAGCACCCCGCTCGAATCAAGAGGATGGCGCGGTACAGCCAGGAAAGTGGCAGCAGCGCCCAGGCCAAGCCGCCTCGCCGCAACCAGGCCGCCTGCAACTGCGATGCAGCCGACACGGCGTGGCCTTCAGGGGCTCGGTCGAGCCGTGGTGCGCGTGGCCACGAAGCCTATCGCCCCTGGCCTGCCTGCGTCGCGAAGGTCAGCTTGGCCAGGCCGGCGCGGCGCGCAGCGTCCATCACCGTCACCACCGATTGGTGGGCGGCGGTGGCATCGGCCGAGATGATGACCACCGTTTCGTTGGCGCCAGCCGCAGCCACTGCCAGCTCGGCGGCAAGCAGCTCGACGCTGCGGCCTTCGAGGGTCTTGCGGTTGATGGCGTAGCGCCCTTCGCCCGACACCGAGACGATGATCTCGCGCGGGTTGTCGCGCGGTTTGTCAGCGTCGGCCACCGGCAGCACGACCTGCAGTTCGGTGAACTTGGAGTAGGTGGTCGACAGCATCAGGAAGATGAGCACCACCAGCAACACGTCGATGAACGGGATCAGGTTGATCTCGGGTTCTTCGGGTTGGTGCTTGCGAAAGTTCATCGCCATGTCGGGTCAGGGCGCTGCCTTCTTGGACGGCACCGAGAAGCGCATCAGGTGCGGCACCATGCGCTCGGCCGCTTGCTCCATCTCGAGCGTGTAGGCGTCGACCAGGCCGCGGAAGTAGCGATAGAACATCAGCGAAGGGATCGCGATCATCAGCGCGAAGGCGGTGTTGTAGAGCGCGATCGAGATGCCATGCGCGAGCAGGGCGGGGTTGTTGCCGCCGGTCGGTGCCTGGGCGCCAAAGATTTCAATCATGCCGATCACCGTGCCCAGCAGCCCCAGCAAGGGTGCGGCCGAGGCGATGGAGCCCAGCGTATTGAGGTATCGCTCCATGCGGTGCACCGCGGCGCGGCCGGCGGACTCGAACGAACTGCGCAACACCGCCTCGCTCAGGCGAGGGTCGGCAATCACCGTGCGCAGGCCACTGGCCAGCACCGTGCCGAGGATCGAGTTGTCAGCGAGTTTGTTGACCACGTCGGCGCCGGGCAGGTGGGCACGGGTGACGGACACCACCTCATCGAGCAATCGCGGTGGCGCGACGCGGGCTTTGCGCAGGCTCGACAGGCGTTCGATGATGAGCGTCAGGGCGACGATGGAGCACAGGAGAAGGGGCCAAATCGGCCAGCCAGCGGCTTGTATGATCGAAAACAATCCGGTCCTCTTGGATAGTGTTGGGGCCCATTCGGGAGGGGCGATTATGGCCCCAAGGCCTGCGCTGTCACCGCAGCAATCGTTTGATGTTGTCACCATGTCCTGGTTGACTCGAAGCGCTTTGTCGCAGAGCCTGCGCCTCGTCCACTGCAACTGTGGACAACTTTGTGGGCAACCGGGGTTCAGCGGCGTGCAAGCCGCGCGAATTCAGGCGCTTCAACAAATTGCTTAAAACTTAGGCATAAAAAATCCATTGAAAATCAATCACTTGCATGATTATGAAAGCGGTGTGACAGCCAAACCTGCGCGCCGGGCCTTGATTGGCGCGCTTGTGGAGTTCTCAACCCGCGCCCACGCTGGGTTTGCCCGTGGTTGACGACTCGTTCACACGCGGCGAGCGCATGGTCTGGAGCGTGGCTGGCTTGGTGCATGCAGTGTCGGATGCGCTGACAGCGCGGTTTTCTGCGTGCAGCGTGCGAGGCGAGATCTCCGGGTTTTCACGGGCGACCAGTGGCCACTGTTACCTGAACCTGAAGGACGCCGACACGGGCGCGGCCCTGATCCGGTGTGCCATGTTTCGCCGCGCGGCCAGCCTGGTCGACTTCGCTCCCGCCGACGGCCAGTTGGTCGAGGTGCGTGGCCGTCTGGCGGTCTATGAGCCGCGAGGTGAATTGCAGTTCGTCATCGAATCGATGCAGCGGGCCGGTGCGGGCGCCTTGTACGAGCAGTTCCTCAAACTCAAGGCGCGGCTGGAAACTGAGGGGCTGTTTGATGCGAAGCGCAAACGCGCTCTGCCGCCGTTTCCTCGCCGCGTGGGTGTCGTCACCTCGCTGGGCGCTGCCGCCTTGCACGATGTGCTGACGGCCCTGGCACGCCGTGCACCGCATGTGGAAGTGATCGTGTACCCGAGCCTGGTGCAGGGCGCTGACGCGCCGGCTTCGCTTGTCAAGGCGATCTCGGCGGCGGGCCTGCGCGCAGAGGTTGACGTGCTGATCGTGTGCCGTGGCGGCGGCTCGTTGGAAGACCTGTGGGCTTTCAATGATGAACGTGTCGTGCGCGCCATCGTGGCCAGCCCAATGCCGGTGCTTTGCGGTGTGGGCCATGAGACCGACGTCACCTTGGCTGATTTCGCCGCAGACGTGCGCGCGCCAACGCCCACTGCCGCGGCCGAACTGGTGTCGCCAACCCAAGACGAAGGCTTGGCCCTGCTGGCAGCGGTTGCTTCGGTGATGACGCGGCGCATGCACCATGTGATCGACACACAAGCGCAGCGCCTCGACCACGCCACGCTGCGCTTGATGCGGCCCGCCGACCTCGTGCGCCGGCAGGCGCAGCGCCTGGCTTTGCTGGGTCAACGCATGGCGGGTTACGCCGAACGAGGCGTGCCGCGCCAGCGCCAGCGTTGCGCAGAAAACGCGACCCGTCTGCAGCGCGCCGTGGGCGTGACGTTGGCAGCGCGTCAGCAACGGCTGGATTCGCTGGAAGGGCGCCTCGCAGCGCTCGACCCGCGGCGGGTCCTTTCCCGCGGGTATGCCTGGTTGAGCGACGATCACGGCACAGCGATCACGAGTGCCAGGGCGCTCGCCGTGGGTCAGCCGGTGCAGGCGCAGTTCGCCGACGGCCTGGCCACCGCCACCATCACGGGTGTGCGCACGACCCGCACTGAATAACCCGACAGCCGCCGTGCGTGTCTCTGATGTCGCACAAGCTGCCTACAATCCCGCGAAACACTTCGACACGCTGAAAGGACTCTCACATGGAACACACCCTGCCTTCGCTGCCTTACGCGCAAGACGCACTGGCCCCGCACCTCAGTAAGGAAACGCTGGAGTACCACCATGGCAAGCATCACAACGCCTATGTGGTCAACCTGAACAACCTGCAAAAGGGCAGCGAGTTCGAGGCGATGAGCCTGGAAGACATCATCAAAAAGTCGTCCGGTGGCATCTACAACAACGCTGCCCAGATCTGGAACCACACCTTTTTCTGGAGCAGCATGAAGCCGCAGGGCGGCGGCGAGCCGACGGGCGCTCTGGCTGCAGCGATCAACGCCAAGTTCGGCAGTTTCGCGGCCTTCAAGGAAGCGTTCACGAAGAGCGCGGTTGGCAACTTCGGCTCGGGCTGGACCTGGCTGGTGAAGAAGCCTGACGGCAGCGTGGACATCGTCAATACCGGTGCCGCCGGCACGCCGCTCACCACGGGCGACAAGGCGCTGCTCACGATCGACGTGTGGGAGCACGCCTACTACATCGACTACCGCAACCTGCGCCCGAAGTGGGTTGAGACCTTCCTGACCTCACTGGCGAACTGGGACTTCGCGGCCAAGAACTTCGCCTGATCGAAGTCGACGCCAAGAAAAAGGCCGGTCGCTGACCGGCCTTTTGCATTTGGGGGTGGTGCGAGCGGTATCAGCGCGAGAAAGGCTGACCGGTCAACTTGGCTCCGGCCTTGATGCCGCGCTTGGCGAACCAGCCCTGGTTCATCTCCAGCACATGGCGCACGGGCTGCAGCGAACAGTGCGAGTCCAGGCTCTGGGGTTTCATGTCTTCGATGTTGATCACCGTGCCATCGTCTGCGAGGAACGCGATCGATAGAGGCAGGTAGGTGTTTTTCATCCAGAAGCACTGTTTGGTCGGTGCCTCGAAGACGAAAAGCATGCCTTCGTTGTTGGGCATGCTCCGGCGAAACATGAGCCCGGTCGCACGCTGATCCGGCGTTTGCGCCACTTGCGCCTGAATGTTGTGGATGCCAGCGTTCAGCCGAATGCTTGGCAGGTTCTGTGGGCTCTCTTGAGCCCATGCAGCGCAAGCCCAGAGCAGGGCCACGCAGGCGAGAAGACCTCGTTTAATCATGTCGATGATGAGTGCCAGTTGATCGGGTAGAAGGAATTATCGGTGGGGCCACCATGAAAAACGCCCAGTGCGAACACCGGGCGTTTTCGAGGCGCTGCAGCCAGGCTGCAGAGTGCCAAGCAGTCAACGAAACGTTGATTACTTCTTGGCTTCAGCCTTCTTTTCGGTCTTGGCTTCGACCTTGGCGTCAGCCTTGGCAGCGGCCGAGGCGGCGGGCTTTGCAGCTTCAGCAGCGGGCTTTGCAGCAGGCTTGGCAGCGTCGGCAGCGAAAGCGCCTGCGGCGAACAGGGAAGCGATCAGAGCGGCCAGAAGTTTGTTCATTTGAAAATACCTTTTTAAAAGTGGAATCCACCGCCCGCTCATCGGGCGGTATGCGGCTAACGTGCTCTCTTGTCAGTCGGTTGACAAACGCACTGACATAGAATCTTTCGACACACCTAGCGCACTGGAGCCCTCGTATGTACAAGCACATCAAGATCCCTTCTGGCGGCCAGAAGATCAGCGTAAACCCCGACTTCTCGCTCAATGTGCCCGACCAAGCCATCATTCCCTACATTGAAGGCGATGGCACCGGCTTCGACATCACGCCGGTGATGATCAAGGTGGTCGACGCAGCGGTCGAAAAAGCCTATAGCGGCAAGAAGAAGATCCACTGGATGGAAGTTTTTGCCGGTGAGAAGTCGACCAAGATCTACGGCCCCGACGTCTGGCTCCCCGAAGAAACGCTGCACGCCTTGCGCGACTACGTGGTGTCGATCAAGGGCCCGCTGACCACGCCCGTCGGCGGCGGTATTCGCTCGCTCAACGTGGCATTGCGTCAAGAGCTGGACTTATATGTGTGCTTGCGCCCGGTGCAGTACTTCAAGGGCGTGCCTTCGCCGCTGAAAGAGCCCGAGAAGACCAACATGGTCATCTTCCGCGAAAACTCGGAAGACATCTACGCCGGCATCGAATACGAGGCTCAGTCCGACAAGGCCAAGAAGCTGATCAAGTTCCTGATCGACGACATGGGCGTGAAGAAGATCCGCTTCCCCAACACCTCGGGTATCGGCATCAAGCCGGTTTCCATCGAGGGCACCGAGCGCCTGGTGCGCAAGGCGCTGCAGTACGCGGTCGACAACGACAAACCCAGCGTGACCATCGTGCACAAGGGCAACATCATGAAATACACCGAAGGTGGCTTCCGTGACTGGGCCTACGCGCTGGCCGCCAGGGAGTTTGGCGCCGAGCTGATCGACGGCGGCCCCTGGATGAAGTTCAAGAACCCCAGGACCGGCCGGGAAATCACCGTCAAGGACTCCATCGCCGACGCCTTCCTGCAGCAGATCCTGCTGCGCCCGGCCGAGTACAGCGTGATCGCCACCCTGAACCTCAACGGCGACTATGTCTCGGACGCGCTGGCTGCGCAGGTCGGCGGCATCGGCATCGCCCCGGGCGCCAACATGAGCGACACCATCGCGATGTT
>NZ_JANOCG010000179.1:0-4495 GCF_031412075.1 Rhizobacter sp. | reverse complement strand
TAGGAGTCGCAGGCGCGGTCGCCGGTGTCGCCGTTCACCACCCGGCCGGGTGTCTTGGCGAAGGTGTCCCAGATGCTGGGCGTGCGGCCGTCGACGTCGGCGCTGCCCTCGATCTGGTAGGCGGAAGTGGCTGTGCCCCACAAGAAGCCAGGGGGGAAATGAAAGTCGGTTGGTTGCATGGGAGGAACGATATCGAGCCATGCAAGCGCTTGCAAGAGTTCAGGCTAGCCAATCTTGCGAAGAGCATGAGGGGAACCGAGTGGTTGCCTATGACGGCCCGGTGTGTCGGCCCGCATAAGCAAGCGCTATCATCATTCATCCCCGACTTGTGGCAACCCATGGCCTCGAACATCACTCTCGAAGAAGTCGCCAGCCTCGCCGGCGTCTCCACGAGCACCGTCTCGCGCTACCTGAGCGGCACCCACTTCGTGGCCGAAGACAAGGCCGTCGCCATCGAGAACAGCATCCAGCAGCTCAACTACCGGCCCAACCTGGTGGCGCGCGGGCTGGCCAAGGGCCGCACGATGACGGTGGGCGTGCTGACGCAAGAAATCGTCAGCTCCTTCTTCAACGAAGTGATGCGCGGCGTGGAAGACGGCCTGCTCGGCCACCAGTACGACGCCATCTTCGCCAGCACGCACTGGGAGCCAGACGACGAGGTGAATCGCCTCGTCTCGCTGGAGGGGCGGCGCGTGGACGGCATGATCCTCATCCACCCCGGCATCGACGCCGCCACGCTCGAGCGGCATGCCGACACGGTGCCGATGGTCGTGCTTGGCCGCAAGATCGAGTCGCGCAAGCTGCACTCCCTCGCCTTTGACCACTACGAAGGCGCGCAGCAGGCCATGCAGCACTTGCTCGAGCTCGGCCACCGTCGCATCGCCTTCATCAGCGGCCCCGCGGGTCGCTTCGACGCCGACGACCGCCTCAAGGCCTACACCGAAGCGCTCCAGTTGGCCGGCATCGGCTTCGATCAGCGCCTCGTCGCACCGGGTAACTATGTGGAGCCGGGCGGCTTGGCCGCCATGAACACGCTGCTCGATCGAGGCCTGCCTTTCTCCGCCGTGTTTGCCGCCAATGACGATTCGGCTTATGGCGCGATGCTGGCGCTGCATCGCCGCCAATTGCGCGTGCCCGACGACGTTTCCATCGTGGGCTTCGACGACATCGGGCACTCCGCGTACTGCGTGCCACCGCTCACTTCGGTAAAGCAGCCGCTGCGCGAGCTGGGGCGCGAGGCGGCCAACGCCATCGTCGCGCTGATTGAGGGGCGCAAGCCCCCGCGCGGCCCACTCGCCAGGCTCGAGCTGATGGTGAGGGAATCCACGCGCGCGCTGCCCGCCCACCCCGCAGATGCTGTCGCGCCTGCGCCCGCCACCGGCCGGCGCCCTCCCGTGCGCCGGTAAAACGCAGGCAAAGCCGCTGCGCAGCCCGGGTAACGCGCTTCCAACCCGCCCGCCTGCCAAATCTTGCTTTTCCGGTGGGGGTTCGTCCGCAGTGACACACCACCAAGGTGACTTCTAAACTGCTGTGCAAGCGCTTGCATGAACTCTCTTTCATGCAGGCGATTGCCACCGCAACGGAGAAACCATGAAATTCGTCACACGCCTCGGCCTTGTTGCCGCCATGAGCTTCGGCTCGTTCGCCCTCCATGCCCAGACGGTCCTCACCGTATCCTCCTTCAAGGACCTCGACCGCTCGGTGCAGGCTGCCATCCCGCTGTTCAAGAAAGTGCGGCCCGACGTCGAGATCAAGCTGGTCGCCCTCGGCTACGCCGACCACCACAACGCGATGACCACGGCGCTGGCGACCGGTGCCAACCTGCCCGACGTGATGGGCCTGGAAATCGGCTTCGTGGCCAAGTTCGCCGAGGGTGGCGGCCTGGAAGACCTCTCGAAGGCGCCCTACAACGCCAATGCACTGACCGACAAGTTCTTCAAGTTCGCGGCGGCCCAGGCCACCAGCCGCGGTGGCGTGCGCGCCGCCATGCCGGCCGACATCGGCCCCGGCGCACTCTTCTACCGCAAGGACCTGATGGACAAGGCCGGCATCACCGAGGCCGATCTCACCAAGTCGTGGGACTCCTTCATCGAGTCCGGCAAGACGCTCAAGGCCAAGACCGGTGCCTACCTGATCCCCCACGCCGCCGCCATCAAGGACATCATCCTTCGCTCGGGCCTGAAAGACGGCGAAGGCATCTACTTCGACGGCAAGGGAGCCGTGCTCGTCGAGTCACCCCGCTTCGTGATGGCCTTCGAGACGGCCAAGCGCGCCCGCGCCGCCGGCATCGACGCCAAGGTCGGCGCCTGGAGCAACGAGTGGACCGAAGGCTTCAAGCGCGGCACCGTCGCCAGCGAAATGATGGGCGCCTGGCTCGCCGGCCACCTGAAGAACTGGATCGCGCCCGAGACCCGCGGCCTGTGGCGCTCGGCCGGCCTGCCGGGTGGCGTCAACGCCTCGTGGGGCGGCTCGTTCTACGCCATTCCCAAGGGCGCGAAGAACAAGGAGCTGGCCTGGGAATTCGTGAAGTTCATGTCGACCAACCGTGAGGTGCAGATCGCCGCGTTCCGCGAGCTCGACGCCTTCCCCGCGCTCATCGAGGCCACCAACGACCCGTTCGTCGAGCGCCCGGTCGAGTTCCTCGGCAACGAACCCGCCCGCAAGCAGTGGAAAGCCACCGCACAGATGATCCCTGCCGTCGCCGTCGACCGCCTCGACCAGGTGGCGGCCGAGGTCATCACCGCCGAGTTCGACAAGGCGATCGAACAAGGCAAGGACGTGAAGCTGGCCCTGGCCGACGCCCGCAAGGCCATCGAGCGGCGCATCCGCCGCTGAGATGCCGCGGCTGCGCCCTCTGCAAAGACCCCGACTGGCCTCCATGAGCGCTGTTCTTTCACCCGTGCAAGACCCGGCGCCGCGGCGCGCGCGCCGGCTGAAGCCATGGCACTGGATGCCGTATGTCTTCGTCGCCCCGTTCTTCGTGCTCTTCCTGAGCTTCGGGCTCTTCCCTTTGATCTTTTCGGCCTACGCCTCGTTCTTCCGCTGGGAGATCGCGGCGGGCCTGTCGGGCATGAAATGGGAAGGCTGGGGCAACTACGTCTTCGTGCTGCAGCTCGACGGTCTGCCCTGGCGCGAGTTCTTCAGCGGCAGCTTCTGGTCGGAGCTCTATGCGCGTGACTTCTGGCGCGCCATGGCCAACACCTTCTGGCTGGGCTTCGTGGCCGGCGTGCCCCAGCACCTGGTGGCGATTCCGCTCGCGTACTTCATCCACACCCGCTTTCGCCGCATCCGCAACCCGGTGATCTCGATGTACTTCCTGCCGTACATCACCAACACCGTGGCGATCACGCTGGTGTTCTCTTCGCTCTTCTCGCGCGACTTCGGTGTCATCAACCAGGTGCTCACCGGCCTAGGCAACTGGCAGGTGTTCGGTGTGCACCCGCTGGCATGGCTCTTCCCGACGCAAAACGTCGACTGGGGCCGCCCTGAGTACACCCGCCCCATCGTCGCCTTCATCGTGTGGTGGCGCTTCGTCGGCTGGAACACCGTGCTCTACCTCTCGGCCCTGCAGACGATCCCAAAAGACCTCTACGAAGCGGCCACCGTCGACGGCGCCGGCACCTGGCAGCAGTTCCGCTACATCACGATCCCGCTGCTGAGGCCCATGATGCTTTTCGCCATCACGCTCACCATCATCGGCAACCTGCAGCTGTTCGAGGAGCCCTTCATCCTCACGGGCGGCGGCGGTGGCGTCGGCCAGGTGGCCGAGACGGTGGCCATGCAGATGTACAAGGTCGGCCTCACCGACGGCGACTTCGGCACCGCCTCCGCCGTGGCCTGGCTCATGTTCGTGGTCATCGCCGCGCTCACCTGGCTCAACAACAAGTACCTCGGGCGCAAGGACTGAGCATGTCGCCCACCACCCTCACCCCCTCGATGACTGCCATGGCCCTCGCTGAACAAGCCCAGCCTCGACACCACCGGCCCGGGCGCTTCGCGCCATCGCAATGGCTGCCCCACGCCCTGGTGCTGCTCGGGGCGCTCGTCATGCTCGCGCCCTTCTACTTCATGTTCGTCTTCGCCACGCACACCAACACCGAGATCCTCTCGGTGCCGCCGCCCCTGTGGTTCGGCTCGGCGCTGATCGACAACCTCAACGAGCTCGTCGCACAGCGCCCACTCTTCTGGCGCAGCGTGGGCCTGTCCCTCTGGATCGCCAGCGCCTCCACCGTGCTCAACCTGTTCTTGTGCTCGCTCGGCGGCTACGGCTTCGCGATGTACGAGTTCCCGGGCCGCGACAAGCTCTTCGCTGCGCTGATGGCGACCATGCTGCTGCCGGCCTTCGTCGGGATGATCCCCTACGTGCTGATGATGAAAGAGCTGGGCTGGCTCAACAGCACACGCGCTCTCATCATCCCGGGCGCCTGTTCGGCCTTCGGCATCTTCCTGATGCGGCAGTACATCGGTTCGGCCGTGCCGCGCGAGCTGGTCGAGG
>NZ_JANOCG010000178.1:0-5103 GCF_031412075.1 Rhizobacter sp. | reverse complement strand
GTACGAGTCGAGTTCGGTGCGAGGGGTCATAAACAGGATCTCGTTGATGCGCAAGACGTGGCTCATTTTCTCCCAAGCCGTCACAGTGGCCTTGGCGCTTTTGTTCGTGGTGGCCACGCTCAAGCCCGAGTGGCTCGGGCGGAGCGGTGGCGGCACGATGATGCCCAGCATCGTCTCGATCAGTCAGGCGCCTTCGGTGCAACCGGTGGTGCTCTCGCCCTCTGGCAGCGTGGGCAGCTACAGCGGTGCCGCGCGGCGCGCCACACCCGCGGTGGTGAGCATCACCGCGAGCAAGGCAACGCAGCGCAACCCGCACACCGACGACCCGTGGTTCAAGTTCTTCTTCGGTGACCAGGACCCGCGCCAGCAACGACAGCAACCTCAAGTGGGCTTGGGCTCGGGCGTGATCGTCTCGCCCGAGGGCTACCTGCTGACCAACAACCATGTGATCGAAGGCGCCGACGACATCGAGGTGCAGTTGCCCGACGGCCGCCAGGCGCGCGCCAAGGTGGTCGGTGCCGACCCCGAGACCGATGTGGCGGTGCTCAAGATCACCCTCGACAAGCTGCCCGTCATCACCTTTGGCAGCGTCGACACCCTGCAGGTGGGCGACGTCGTGCTGGCCATCGGCAACCCCTTCGGCGTGGGGCAGACGGTGACCTCGGGCATCGTCAGTGCGCTGGGGCGCAACCAGCTCGGCATCAACACCTTCGAGAACTTCATCCAGACCGACGCCGCCATCAACCCCGGCAACTCCGGCGGTGCCTTGGTCGACGTGAGCGGCAACCTGATGGGCATCAACACTGCCATCTACTCGCGCAGCGGCGGCAGCATGGGCATTGGCTTCGCGATTCCCGTGAGCACGGCCAAGCTGGTGATGGAAGGCCTGATCCGCGACGGCCAGGTCACCCGCGGCTGGATCGGCGTGGAGCCGCGCGACCTCACGCCCGAAATTGCCGAGACCTTCAACCTGCCGATCAAACAAGGTGTGCTGATCACCGGTGTGCTGCAAAACGGCCCGGCCAGTACGGGCGGCCTGCGCCCTGGCGACGTGGTGGTGAAAGTGGCCGACACGCCCGTCATCAACACCGTGCAACTGCTGGCCGCCGTGGCCGCGCTGAAGCCACAGACGCCGGCCACGATCGGCATTCAGCGCGGCGACAAGGCGATGGAGCTGAAGGTGGTTGTCGCGCAGCGACCCAAGTCACAGGCCCGCCGCGAGCAGTAGGGCGACTCAGCTCTTGGCGTCGGGCGACGCCGCCGGGTCAGGCGCCTGCGTGTGCTTGATGAAGATCACAGCCGCCCAGATGCCCACCTCGTAGAGGATGCACATCGGGATGGCCAGCGCCAGCTGCGACACCACATCGGGCGGCGTCACCACCGCGGCGATGATGAAGGCGATCACCACGAAGTACGAGCGGAAGGCCTTCAGCTTCTCGATGCTGACCAGCTTCATGCGCGCCAGCACCACCACCACCACCGGCACCTCGAAGGCTGCGCCGAAAGCAATGAACATGGTCAACACGAAGCTCAGGTAAGCCTCGATGTCTGGCGCGGCCGTGATGCTCTTGGGCGCAAAGCTCTGGATGAACTTGAACACCTGGCCGAAGACGAAGAAATAACAAAACGCCACGCCAATGAAAAACAGCAGCGTGCTCGAGATCACCAGCGGCAGCACCAGCTTCTTCTCGTGCGTGTACAGGCCCGGCGCCACGAAGGCCCACACCTGGTACAGCACCACCGGCAGCGCGGCCAGGAAGGCGGCCATCAGCGTGATCTTGAGCGGCACCAGAAACGGTGAGATGACGTTGGTGGCGATCAGCTTGCCGCCCTCGGGCATGCTGGCCACCAGGGGTTGCGCCAGGATGTCGTAGAGCGCTGCCGGGCCGGGCCACAACGCCAGCACGCCAAAACAAACGCCCACCGCAATGAAAGCGCGAACCAGGCGGTCACGCAGCTCCACCAGGTGGGTGACGAAAGGCTGCTCGGTGCCCTCCAGCTCGTCGGGCTTCTCGGAACTCATGGGACAACCTGTCAGGCAGAAGAACGGGGGGGACGAAAGCGCGCCACCCGGGCTGCGCCCGACTGCGCCTTGTTGCGCACGCCGTGGCGCCGCTTGTACCAGAGGGGCATGGCGCCGCGCTTGACGCGCCACTTCTTGTTGGGGTGTGTGTAGCTGGGGGGAGGGGGCATCAAGCCCTCGTGGTACCCGCCGCCAAAGGGCGGGTCGGCGTCGGCCCAGGCGTTGTCGAGGGCTGCCGTGGTCTGGTGGATTTCGTTCGAGACCGATTTTTCAACGTCGTGCGCCGCGTCCTCGAACTGGCCCTTCATCTTCTTGAGCTCTTCGAGCTCGATCGAGCGATTGACCTCGGCCTTCACATCGGCCACATAACGCTGCGCCTTGCCGAGCAGGTGGCCCACGGTGCGCGCCACGCGCGGCAACTTCTCGGGGCCGATGACGATCAGCGCCACAGCGCCGATCAGCGCGAGCTTGTCAATACCAAAATCAATCAAGGTGGCAGCAGTTCAGAGTGCACAAGCGAAGCGCAGCGCCCATCAAGCAACGCCCGCGAATCCGGCTTTGCCGGTTCGCCTGGGCGCCGCCCCTCGGGGGCAGGAGCGAAGCGACAGAGGGCCACATCACAGTTTTGTTTTTGCTTCCACGTCGACGGTGTTGGAGTCGGTGGCCTTGTTGGCGGTGACCTGCTGACTGGGCGCGGCGGGGTGCGTTGGCCGAACCGTCTTTCATGCCGTCCTTGAAGCCCTTGACGGCGCCGCCCAGGTCAGAGCCCATGTTTTTGAGCTTCTTGGTGCCAAACACCAAGACCACGATGGCCAGCACGATGAGCCAGTGCCAAATGCTGAATGAACCCATGATTTGTCTCCAGAGAGGGAATGGTGAAGTTTAGGTGACGCGCGTGACAGCTCGGGCTCTGTATCAGCCTTTGGCCCAGGGTCTCGGGCCGCCCATCGCATGCAGGTGCAAATGCGGCACTTCTTGGCGACCATCGGGCCCGTTGTTGACCATCACGCGGAAACCCCCGGTCACACCGTGCTCGCGCATCAGCTGCGGCGCGAGCGCCACCATGCGGCCCAGCAAGGCCTGGTGCTGCTCGGGCGTGGTGTCGTAGAGCGACTCGATGTGCTGCTTGGGAATCACGAGGATGTGAACCGGCGCCCACGGCGAGATGTCGTGAAACGCCAGCAGGTCTTCGTCTTCGTAGGCCTTGCGGCTGGGAATCTGCCCGGCGACGATCTTGCAGAAGATGCAGTGGGGGTCGTGTGTCATGGCCAAGTTCAACGAATCAATCGACGGGAAGGGGCATGGGCCGGTTTTCGGTGAAGCTCCACCAGCCTCGAATGAACCGGTAGAGGTACCACAGCCCGACCACGGTCCAGGCCACGACACCCGGAAAGACGAACAAGATAAAGAGCGGCGAAGTCACCAGCAGCCACAACAGCGTGAACCAGAAGCTGCGCGCTTGCCAGCGGAAATGGCTGCGAAAGAACTCATCGGGCAGATCGGGCCGCTTGATGTAGTTGATGATCATCGCGATCACCGAAAAAATGCCCGCGGAAAACCAGGACGCCGTGTGCAAGGCGTACATCACATGGGTCACCAGCCTGAGGGTTTCACGCTCCTGGATGCTGGCTTCCGTCGTCACGATTTCGCTCATGTGTCCTTCCTTTCGGCATCAACTTCGCGTTGCTGGGCCTTGCGCGCCGCAAACTCTTCGAGACCCGACAGGCCTTCCCGCCGCTCCAGCTCGGCCAACACATCAGCAGGTTTCAGGCCATAGGCCGCCAACGCGATCATCGAGTGGAACCACAAGTCGGCCACTTCGTAGACGATCTTCTGGCGGTCACCGTCCTTGCCGGCCATCACCGTCTCAGTGGCTTCTTCTCCGATCTTCTTCAGGATGGCATCGTTCCCTTTGTGGAACAGCCGCGCCACGTAACTCTTGTCGGGGTCACCCAGCCGGCGCGCCTCGATCACGTCAGCCAAGCGCGCCAGGGTGTCATTGCTGCTGCTCATTTGTAGATGCTCTCAGGGTCTTTCAAGACCGGGTCGACCGCCTTCCACACACCACCTTCGTGGCGCTGGTAGAAGCAGCTGTGGCGCCCGGTGTGGCAGGCAATGCCGAGCTCGTGGCCGAGCTGGGTGACCTTCAACAGCAGCACGTCGTTGTCGCAATCCATGCGCATCTCGTGCACTTTCTGGATGTGGCCCGACTCTTCACCCTTGTGCCACAGGCGGTTGCGCGAGCGGCTCCAATAAACGGCCTCGCCGCGGCGCGCCGTTTCGGCCACGGCTTCGCGGTTCATGAAAGCGAACATCAGCACGTCATTGCTGCCCGCTTCTTGCGCGATCACGGGCACCAGGCCCTGCGCGTCCCACTTGATTTCATCGAGCCAATTCACACCACTTGCCCCCACGTCGCCTCCGGCTCCTGCCCCCCAAGGGGGCGCCGCCTGTCTAGAGGCGGCTCGTCGACAGGCGGGGGCAGTGTATCAACCGGCCCTGTGCGTCGCGCCTGCAAAACCGCGCTCGGCGGCGAACCATTGCAGCACCGGAATCGTGCCCGGCAGCACCGGCGCCACGTCGACCGGCAGGGTCTGCCAGGCCATGCTTTGCTGTTCGCGCATCTCGAACTCACCCGACCAGTCGTAGACCTTGCAGAAGTGCAGCCGCACGCGGGCATGCTCGTAGTCCATCAGCTCGACCCTCCACGGGTGCACGGCGCCGATGGTGATGCCCAGCTCCTCGTGCAACTCGCGCCGCAGCGCTTGTTCGACGGTTTCGCCGTTTTCGCGCCCGCTGCCGTCAACCTGGTTGTAGAAGCGCCACTGTGAGCGGCGGCCGTCGTGCAAGATTTCCCAGGTGCGCGCTGGTTGACCGGCGGCCGGGATGCCGACACCGGCATAGTCGAGGCCAGCTGAAATGCTGTGCGTCTCGGCAATCTGGCCGAACTCATTCTGCAACACCATCGATCGCGTTCCATGCAGCACTCCTACCGCTCCGCCGCTGAAGCGCGCCGCATGCTGGCCGAGCTTGCTGCTTCGCCCTCCCGCCTCGATGCCGATGAGCCGGATCTTCTCGTG
>NZ_JANOCG010000177.1:0-4962 GCF_031412075.1 Rhizobacter sp. | reverse complement strand
GACAGGCTCAGCCCGAACGGAGTGTGGGGACACAAAGCAGCGGGGTGGCCACGAATGATGAGTGACATGCCGCAACCAGAGCCCGTTCGCCCTGGGCCTGTCGAAGGGTGCGCACAGCACGGTGCTGGCTTTGACAGGCTCAGCCCGAACGGAGTGGGGGGCACGAAGCAGCGGGAGGCCACGAATGATGAGTGACATGCCCCGGCTAGAGTCCGTTCGCCCTGAGCCTGTCGAAGGGTGCACACAGCACGGCACTGGCTCCCTTCGACAGGCTCGGGGCGATCAGGAATACAGGCTCCGCCCGAACGGAGTAGGGGGATGACCACGAATCTGGAGACCTGGAAACCGATGAACCCCACCGCCTTGATCGCCGACGACGAGCCGCTGCTGCGCGAGCGCCTCTGCGCCCTTCTGGCCCGCTTGTGGCCCGAGCTGCAGATCGTGGCGCAGGCGCGCAATGGCCGCGAGGCGGTGGAAATGTTCGACGAGCACACCCCGCAGGTGGTGTTTCTCGACGTGCACATGCCTGGGCTCAACGGCGTGGAGGCCGCACGCTCGATCGCGCGGCGCGCCGAGGTGGTGTTCGTCACCGCCTACGAACAATACGCCGTGACGGCCTTCGAGCAAGGCGCGCTCGATTACGTGGTCAAGCCCTTCGACGAAGCGCGGCTGGCCGACACGGTGGAGCGTTTGCGCGCCAAGCTCGCACGCGCGCCAGAGGCGGGTGCCGACACCGTCGAGGCGGTGATCGAGAAGATGTCGGCCGAGCTGCGCCGCCATGCCGGTGCCAGCCACTGGTTGCAGTGGATCAAGGCCTCGGTGGGCACCAGCGTGCGACTCATTCCGGTGGAGCAGGTGGCCTACCTGCGCTCTGACGAGAAGTACACGCTGGTGGTGTGGGAGGGTGGCGAGGCGCTCATCCGCAAGAGCATCCGCGAGCTGGCCGATGAACTTGACCCGGAGCGGTTTGCGCAAGTGCACCGCTCGGTGATCGTCAACCTGCACCAGGTGAGCCAGGTCGACCGCGGCCCGAACGAGACGGCCGAGGTGCGCCTGAAAGGCCGCAAGGACGTGCTGCCGGTGAGCCGCAGCTTCGTGCACGTGTTTCGTCACATGTGAGTGGTGTAGTACATGCTTGTAGTGAAACAACGCCAGCATGGACGGGTCGAAGTTGAAACCAAATGTGTCTTATCTTCCTGTTGCCGCAGAGAAGGATGATGACTTTTCTCATTTAAAACAATGAGATAGAAAAAATCACCCGACGGCCCGATTTCCGCGATTCAGGTCTTCTCTGGGTAGGCAAGCCCGGCATGGCGTACTTACATTACGCCTCCGTGACGCGAAGACGTCACTGAAAAAATGCCCGTGGCCGCACCACCCACAGGAGACAAACATGCATTCGCTTTCAACCGCCATGCGCTGGCTGGCCTTGGCTGCCTTGCTCGGCGCCACGGCACTCAGCCACGCACAGACCTCCCCCCGCACCGCCTTCGTGCAGCTCTTCGAATGGCGCTGGACCGACATCGCCCGCGAGTGCGAAACGCATCTCGGCCCCAAGGGCTTCGCGGCCGTGCAGGTCTCGCCGCCCAGCGAACACAACTGGATCACCAGCGGTGACGGCGCGCCCTTTCCCTGGTGGATGCGCTACCAGACCGTGAGCTACAACCTCGACCGCAGCCGCAGCGGCACGCGTGCCGAGTTTCAAGACATGGTGAACCGCTGCAATGCGGTGGGCGTGGGCATCTATGCCGATGCCGTGATCAACCACATGTCGGGCGGCACGAGCGGAACGTCCAGCGCCGGGCGCAGCTGGTCGCACCACAACTACCCCGGCCTCTACGAGCACCGCCACTTCCATTCACCGGTGTGCGGCGTCAACAACTACAAAGACGCCAACAACGTACAGAACTGCGAGCTCGAGGGCCTGCAAGATCTGGACACCGGCAACCTCGAAGTGCGCCGCAAGATCGCCGACTACCTGGTTGGTCTCGCCAACATGGGCGTGAAAGGCTTTCGTGTCGATGGCGCGAAGCACATCAACCCTGCCGACCTGGGCGCCATCATCGACGACGTGAATTCGCGCGTGGCCACGCGGCCGTTCTGGTTCCTGGAAGTCATCGGTGCCAGAGACGAGGCGGTGCAGCCCAACCAGTACTTCCACCTGAGTGGTGGCCAGGCGACCATCACCGAGTTTGCCTACGGCCCGCAGCTTCACGGCAAGTTTGCCGGTGGCGGCAAGCTGGCCGACCTGAAGACTTTCGGCGAGACCTGGGGCCTGATGGGCAGCAGCAAGGCCGTGGCCTTCACCGACAACCACGACAAGCAGCGTGGCCACGCCGGCGGCGGCAACTACCTCTCGTACCAAAACGGCGCGACCTACGACCTCGCCAACGTGTTCATGCTCGCCTGGCCGTATGGCTACCCGGTGCTGATGTCGAGCTACGCTTTCGAGAAGGCGAACAAGTTTGACACCAGCTTTGGCCCGCCGCACAACGCCGATGGTTCGACCCGCGGCCCCTGGGCCGACGGCGCCAGCGCACCGGCGTGTTTCAACCAGACACGAGGCGGCTGGGTGTGCGAACACCGCTTCCGCCCGATCGCCAACATGGTGGGCTTTCGCAATGCCAGCGTGAGCAGCTGGTCGGTCAACAACTGGTGGGATAACGGCAACAACCAGATCGCCTTCAGCCGCGGTGACAAGGCCTTCGTCGTCATCAACAAGGAAGGCGGCGCGTTGTCGCGCAGCTTCCAGACCGGCCTGCCCGCAGGCGACTACTGCGACGTGATCAGTGGCGACTTTGCGGCCGATGCGTGCAGCGGCACGGTGGTGACGGTCGGTGCCTCCGGCCTGGCCACCATCAACGTGGCCGCCAACTCAGCCGCGGCCTTGCACGTCAACGCCAAGGTGGGCACGCGGCCGGGCGTGAACACCGCCTTCACGGTGCAAAGCGCCGCTCCGGCCTCAGGCCAGCAGGTCTTCGTGGTGGGCAGCGCGGCTGCGCTCGGCGCGTGGAACCCGTGCAATGCGGTGGCGCTGCCGGCTGCATCAGCGGGCCATGCGGGCACGGTCAGCCTGCCGGCCTCGACCAACGTGCAGTACAAGTTCATCAAGTACAGCAGCTGCACCAGCGTGACCTGGGAAGGCGGCAGCAACCGCAGCCTCACCACGCCCGCCAGCGGCACGGCGAGCGCCTGCGGCGTGTTCAACAGCACAGCGGCCTGCAACAACGGCGGTGGCGAAACGGCGAGCGTCACCTTCAACCACACCGCCAGCACCGTGGCCGGGCAGAGCGTTCACCTGGTGGGCAGCCTGCCCGCGCTCGGCAGCTGGGCGCCCGCGAGTGCGGTGCCGCTCACCCTGGTGTCGGGCAGCCAATGGCGCACGCAGATCACGCTGCCGGCCAGCACCGCGATGGAATACAAGTTCATCAAGAAAGACGGCAGCGGCAACGTGGTGTGGGAAAGCGGCGCCAACCGCAGCCTGATGACACCGGCGCCTGGCGCTTCGCAGACGGTCACCACCACCTGGAAATAAGCCCACCGAACACCGGTTATGCGGCCGTGGCGCAGTAGACCGCGCCACCTTCATTACCGACTTGCCGCAAGGCGGGTCGGTATTTTTTCGTCAGGCCTCGGGCCAGTGGCGGGCGAACACGGGTGCCACGTGGGGGTGCTGCTCGATGCGCAGCACCAGCTCCAGAAACTTCGGGCGGTGCTTCTTGATGTGGGCTCGTGTGCCCGACCACTTGGAAACCACCGCCGCCAGGTAGTCGAGCGCGCCCGGCGCCTGGCCGTTGAAAAACGGTTGGGCCTCGAAGCTGTCGGCAAAGATCTCCCAGCTGCGGTGCAGTTGGGCGCGGGCGCCCAGGCGCAGACGTTCGCGCAGCGGGTCGTCTTCGGTGCACTCGCTGATCCAGCGCTCGGGGTAGTCGGAGATGCTGACGTTGGAGTAGCAGTTGGCCGCAATGAACACCAGGCCGCGGATCGCCTGCGCGCGTGCGGCGTTGTCGGTCGGCAGCAAGGCCGCTTCGGGGTGGCTCAGGCCCAGGTGGATGAGGATGGCGGCGCTCTCTGTCATCACGCTGCCATCGGGGAACACCAGCGTGGGGATCTGCCCCATCGGATTCGCGCTGCGCAACTCGGCCTGGGCCGAGTCGCTTTCCCAGGTCGAGGCTCGCACCGAGCGGTAGGGCAGGTCGATGCGCTCAAGCGCCAGCTCGACCGAAGACGAGCCTGAACCTTGCGAGCCGTAGAGGGTGTAGCCGGGCATGTGCGCCCCCCAGTCAACTTGGAGAGCGAGATGATGCGGGAATTCAGTAGGCGTAGACAACCGCCGAGCGTGCACCCAGGGTGAGGGTCGCTTGCCCATTGCCATCGGCCGAAACGGCTGCGGCAACAGCGGGCCACAGCGCCTGCAGGCTGGCGCCGGCCGGCAAGCCGCTCACCACCACCGTGCTCGCCGCCACGCCGTAGTTCAAGGCCACCACCACCCGGCTGCTGCCGCTGCGCCGCACGAAGCTGAGTGCACTGCCTTGCACCGTGGCCTGTTCGTAGCTGCCGAAGGCCAGTGCGTCGGTGCTGCTGCGCAGCTGGATCAGCGTGCGATAGGTGTGCCACAGCGAGTTGGCATCGGCCCGCGCGGCGGCGGCGTTGTGCGTGGCGACGTTCGCGGCCAGCGCGCGGTAGGGTGTGCCGGTGGTGAAGCCGGCACGCTGGGTGTCGGCCGTCCAGCTCATCGGCGAGCGCAGGGCCGGGTCACCGCTCAGGCCGAGGCCTGCACCCATGCCGAACTCTTCGCCGTAGTAGACGAAGGGAATGCCCGGCAGCGTGAGCAGGCTGGCGGCGGCGAGGCGCAGGCCGGCCGCATCGCCGCGCAACTGGTCGTAGACGCGCGCCCCGGCAAAGCCGTCGTGGTTCGACAACATGGTGGCCATGCTGACGGGTGCGGTCTTGAAATAGTCG
>NZ_JANOCG010000176.1:0-1707 GCF_031412075.1 Rhizobacter sp. | reverse complement strand
CGACTATTTCCGCAACGAGTTCCTGTTCGTGCGGCCCGCCGTGTCCACCGAGTACATCGAGAACGACGAACCCGCCGCAGCGCCAACCTTTCGCGCCTATTACCCAACGCGCGAGAACCTGCGCGCAACCGTGTTGCGCGTCGTCCACAACTTCAGCTTGCAGCGCGCGTTCGAAGACCTGGAACGTGACGTCGACGCGGTGCATCAGGCCATGCTGCACCAGCTCGGGGACTTCCGACTGCGCACCAACTTCCAGATCCAGGTGCTGTCGTCGCTGTTCTTCCGCAACAAGGGCGCGTACGTGGTCGGCAAGATCGTCAACGGCTTCAACGAGACGCCCTTCGCGCTGCCGATCGTGCATGCCGGCAACGCGGGCCTGACGATCGATGCGGCGCTGTTCGGCGAGGACGATCTGCTGATGGTTTTCAGCTTCGCTCGCGCCTACTTCATGGTCGAGATGCCGGTGCCCAGCGCTTACGTGCAGTTCCTGCGCTCGTTGATGCCGCGCAAGCCACGCGCCGAGCTGTACAACGCCATCGGCCTGCAGAAGCATGGCAAGAATCTGTTTTACCGCGACTTTCTCAACCACCAGCGCCATTCGAGCGACACCTTTCGCACCGCGCCCGGCATCAAGGGCATGGTGATGCTGGTGTTCGACTTGCCCTCGTTTCCTTACGTCTTCAAGGTCATCAAAGATTTCTATCCGGCGCCCAAAGACACCACGCGGGCCCAGATCATGGCCAAGTACCTGCTGGTAAAAACGCACGACCGCGTGGGCCGCATGGCCGACACGCTGGAGTACAGCAACGTGGCATTCCCGCGCGCGCGCTTCGACGACGCGCTGGTGGCCGAGTTGAAGCACCACTGCCCCAGCGTGCTCGAAGAAAACGGCGACGTGCTCGTGATCCGCCACCTCTACATCGAGCGGCGCATGATCCCGCTCAACATCTACCTGCACGACGCCACACCGAGCCAGATCGAACACTCGGTGATCGAGTACGGCAACGCCATCAAGGACCTGGTGGCCGCCAACATCTTCCCCGGCGACATGCTCTGGAAGAACTTCGGCGTCACCCGGCACGGCAAGGTGGTGTTCTACGACTACGACGAGATCGAGTACATCACCGACTGCAACTTTCGCCGCGTGCCCGAGCCGCGCAACGAAGAGGAAGAATTGAGCGGCGAGGTCTGGTACCACGTCGGCCCGAAAGACGTGTTCCCCGAAACCTTCGCGCCCTTCCTGCTCGGCAACCAGGGCGTGCGCAAAGTGTTCATGCAGCACCATGCCGACCTGTTCGACGCTGCCTTTTGGCAAGGCCACAAGGAACGCATCCAAGCCGGCCACGTGCACGACGTTTTTCCTTACGATGCGGACAAGCGGTTCCGCCCCTCACAACCCGCACCCTGACTGGAGAGCCCATGCCCCACGATCCCATCGTCATCGTCTCGGCCGCCCGCACCCCCATCGGCGGCCTGCTCGGCGACTTCTCGTCGCTCGCCGCCTGGGAGCTGGGCGCTTCTGCGATCAAGGCCGCGGTCGAACGCGCCGGCGTGCCTGGCGACGCGATCGACGAAGTGCTGTTCGGCAATTGCCTGATGGCCGGCCAGGGCCAGGCGCCTGCCCGCCAGGCGATGCGCAAAGCCGGCCTGCCCGATTCGACCGGCGCGGTCACGCTGAGCAAGATGTGCGGCAGCGGCATGCGCGCA
>NZ_JANOCG010000175.1:0-4445 GCF_031412075.1 Rhizobacter sp. | reverse complement strand
CCGTGGGCCGGCGCAGCGCCGAAGAGCGAGTGGCGGTGCTGCTCATCCTGCTGTTCAAGCGGGCGGCCGCGATGTTTCCCGATGCGGGTGCGGCCGGCGTGCCTTTCCCGCTGACCCAGCAGCACATCGCCGACGCGCTGGGACTGTCGCTGGTGCACACCAACAAGACCCTGCGCAAGCTGGAGCGACGCGGCCTGCACCGCGTCGAGAACGGATTGCTCTTCCTGAAGGACAGTACCGCGCTGGCCCGCACCGCAGCGCTTTATGGCGACGGCAAGCCGCCGCAGCGGCCACTCGTTTGAGCCCAACATGGGCGGCCGGCCGAGAAATGAAAACGGCAGGCCCGCAGGCCTGCCGTCATCACCCAGGAGGCGAGGAACGCGGGCTAGCGCATCCAGCGGCCACCTGGGCCCACGATGGCAATCTCGACGAAGGCCGAGCCGTGGTGCTTGTTGGGGCCGAAGCTGACCGGGTAGCCACCCGGGTCGTACTTGTTCATGCCTTCGGCCGCCTTGACGATGGTGGCCGACGTGATCTGCTTGCCGGCGCGGCGGATCACTTCGAGAAGGATGCGCATGTTCACGTAGCCAAACATGTGGTCGTAGCCCACCTCGACACCGGCCCGCGAAGCCGCCGCCGCGAGATCACGCGTGAGCGGCGTGGTCTGGCGAAACGGGTAAGGCGCGATCTGCGTGAAGGCCAGACCGCGCGCGTCGTCGCCCATGGCCTTCAAAAGCGCGGGCGAGGCGGCGATCGACACCGCGTAGATCGGCACGCCCACGTAGGCACGAACCGCCTTCACCAAGGGGATGATCGACGGCCCGAAGGCCATGAAGATGATCGATTGCGGCTTGGCAGCCGCCAGCGACTGCGCGCACGCCACGGCATCGCTGCCATTGGCTTCGAGCGGCACAATGGCCACCAGCTTGGCGCCCAGTTCCTTGGCCACCTCTTCGACCACCGGTTTCATCATCTGGCCGAAGGGCGCGTTCTGGAACACCAGGCCGATGTCGGGTTTTTGCAGCGTGACCAGGTTGCGCACCATCTGCGCGATCTCGTCGCGGTAGCTCGCCATGGTGGTGAAGAAGTAGGGGTGCTGCTTGGTGCGCAGCGCGGGCAAGCCGGTGTAGACGCCGATCAGCGGCACCTTCTTCTCGGCCAGGATCGGCAGGATGGCGCCCACGTTGGGCGCGCTGGCCAGGCCGAACATCGCCACGACCTTTTCCTTGTCGATCAGGGTGTTGACGTTTTCGACGCACTTCTTGGCGTCGTAGGCATCGTCGAGTGTGATCACGCGCACCGGGCGGCCCTGGATGCCGCCCTTGCGGTTGACTTCGTCGATGGCCATGGTCTGGCCCATGACCACCGGCAAGAAGAACGGGGCCAGCGGGCCCGTCAAGTGGGCGCTCTGGCCGATTCGAATCTCGTTGCCACCCGCGGCGGCCGCCGAGGAGGCAGCGCTGTCTTGCGCTCTGAGCGGCATGGCGGCCAAGGCGCTGGCGGCACCCACTGCGCTCAACACGTGACGGCGATTCCATTGCGGTGTGGTCATGTTCTTGGTCTCCTGGTTTGATTCGAAGCGTTGACGGGTGTGAATGTGCCACCGCGTAACAGCGCCATACAAGAGGGTCATCCTCCTGTTAAACACCAAGCTCCGGTCGACCGTGACAGGCATCACGGCAGAATTCAACGAAGGTTCAAAAACGCACGAACGGGTGGGTCCGCACCTCCCCGCTCAAGCCGCGTCAGGTGGCTTGTTTGAAGGCCATCACGGCTTGGTTGCGCAGGGTGCGCAAGAGTGAGAGTTCTTTCTCGCCGAGCTCGATGGCGCCGGGCAGTGCCTTGTCGGCATAGATCAGCGCGAAGGGGGCTCCCTTCATCAACAACGGCAGCAACAGGAACGCGGGTGCATTCACACCCTGGCGGTACCAGAGCGGCAGGCGCGCCGCGATCTGCGGCACGGTGGCGTCGGCAATCAGCGTGTCGGCGCCCTTGGCACACACGGCACCAAAAAGATCGATGGGCGCACCCGGCACCGGCTTGAGCGGCACCTTGAACTTGGGTGCCACCTGCTCCACGCCCTCGCCCAGGCCGAAGCGGCCAGTGAGCGTTTCGGTCTTGGGGTCGCGCAGGCAAAAGATGATGCGGCGAAAGCCCAGCGCGCGCAGCATGGTCTCCAGAATCATGCGCAGCACTTCGTTGAGCTTGAAGTCTTCGACCATGGTGTTGGTGATGTCCTGGATGCCGGCCGCCAGCATGTTGGCCGCCGCCTCGTGGTCGAAAACCGGCTTCGCATTGGGCAGCACATGCTCGGGCGTCACCGGCAGAGTCGCATGCAAAGCGTGCTCGGTCAGGCTGTCGTGTTCGATGGCCGGCGCCGTGCCATTGCCGGGCTGCTCCAGCAGACGGCGCATGGGCGAGCCGGGCTGCACCTGCAGGTTCATCGCCTGCGCGAGTTCGACCAGGCGCTGCTGTGCGAGCACGGCGGCCGCTTGCATGTCGCGCACGCTCAGCCCCAGGGCCTTGCTGTAGCGCTCGGCCGACGCTGCGATGGCAGCACTCGCACGGCCGGGCTCGGCTTTCATCAAGGCATCGGTCACCTCGTTGGCCGCCGCGGCGGCCCACTGCACACGCTCGCTTTTGTCGCAGGCGCGGCTGGGCGGCTCGCCACCAGGCCGGCGCATGCAGCGCTGCAACCCATCGGGCAGGCCCCAGGTCTTGGCCACACCGAGGCCCAACTCTTCGAAGCTCAGGCCGAGCACCGTGATCGACGCGGCATGTTCGGCATTCACATTGCGCGCGGCGTGGGGGGCTTTGGCACTGGCGGCCGCCACCAGGCTGCGCACATGGCGTGCTTCGTCGGGGAAGTAAAACTCGGTGAGCAAGCGCCCGAGGTTCTGGAAGGTCGCACCGATGAAGGCTTCTTCGCCCTCACGCTGGGCACCACACAACTCACTCGCCAGCGAGCCGGCCATCAGCGAGCGCAGGAACTCTTCTTTCAACTGGTTGGCGTGCGCCTTGTCGTGCATGTGCTCGAGCAGCACCAGGCTCAAGGCCATGTTGCGGATGCCTGCAAAGCCGATCAGCGCCACCGCGCGCGAGACGGTGCTGATGTTGCCGCCACCTGCGCTGCTGTAGCGCGCGGTGTTGACCATGCGCAAGAGCTTGTTGGTCAGCGCCACGTCTTTCAGTATCTCGCCCGACAGGCTGGCCAGGCTCTCGTTTTCAGAGTTGGCCACACGCTGGATGCGGCCGACCGAATCAGACAGCGCCGGAAAGTCACTCTTGTGGCGCATGCGGCGCAGCAGGAAGTCGAGCGTGCCGTTGGCGCTGCCCGCTGGCGTCGCCTCGGAGCCAGGCGCGGGCGCGAGCCACTGCTGCAGCGCGTCGCGCAAGTCGGCCGCGCTGGTGAACCGTTTCGACGGGTCGCGCGCCAGGCTGCGCAGCACGACGGCGCGCAAGCCGTCGTCGGCATCGGGCGCGGCCCCGGCCGGCAGGGCCAGGTCTTCATGCGCCACGCGGTACATGGCGCGGAACGGGTCTTTTTCGGCGATGAGTTGTTTGCCGCTCAACATCTCGGCCAGCACCAGGCCGGCGGAAAACACATCCATGCCCGGCGAGGGTTTCATGCCGTGGGTCGCCTCGGGCGACATGTAGCCCGGCGTGCCCACCACCTGCTGTTGGCTCGTGGCATCTTGCATGCGCGCGGCGATGCCGAAATCCATCACCCGCGCACGACCGTTGCCGTCGACCAAGATGTTGCTGGGCTTCAGATCACGATGCACCACGCCCGCGGCATGCGCTACCTGCAAGGCGTCGAGCACGCCGACCATCATCTCCACCGCTTCGCGCGCCGGCAGCGGGCCGCGCGCGCGCAGGTGCGCCGTGAGCGTGCGGCCGGGCACGTACTCGAACACCAGGTAGGGCTGGTTGTTGTGGGTGTCGGCCTCGAACACCGGCACGATGTGCGGGTGGTTCAAGCGGCTCACGTGGCGGGCCTCTTGCAGCCATTGGTCCACGCTGAGGGTGTTGGCGCCGGAGTGCATCAGCTTCACGGCCACCTCGCGCTCCAGGCGCGGGTCGAAGGCCAGCCACACCGTGGCCTGCGCGCCTTTGCCCAGCTCGCGGCGCAGCTCGAAGCGGCCGAGGGTGTCGACGGAAATGGCTGCGGCCATGGGTGTTCAGCTCCTGCGCGAGGCCAGCAAGGCCGAGAACTCGGTCGTGCCGGGGTCGCCTTGTTCAGCGTGTTCACGGGCCGGTGCACGCGGCACCGGGGCCGAGGGGCCATTGCGCAGGCTGCCCTTGGCGGCCTGCAGGCCATCGGTGATGTCTTTGACGGTGATCGAGAGCACCTTGCCGTAACGCTGGGCCACGCTGTTAAGAGCCGGGCCCACACGCGCGGGCGGCGACAGCGTGATCGCATCGACCGCTTCGTTGGCGGCGCT
>NZ_JANOCG010000174.1:0-5563 GCF_031412075.1 Rhizobacter sp. | reverse complement strand
CGCCCGGCGCCGCTTGGCACGGGTGTGGAGCGACGTTCAAACCGAGATCGCGAAGGAACTCGAGCGCCGGCATCTGGACAATGAGGAGGATGCCGCATGAACGGCGCGCCGCAATACGCCGTCGAACTGAAGGACCTGCGCAAGTCCTTCGGCAAGACCGAGATCATCCGCGGCGCCAACCTGGCCGTCGCGCCCGGCGAGCGGGTGGCGATCATCGGGCCCAACGGCGCCGGCAAGTCGACGCTGTTCAACCTGATCAGCGGGCGCTTCGGCGCCACCAGCGGCGAGATCGTGCTCAACGGCCAGCGCATCGACGGCTTGCGCCCCTACGAGATCAGTCGCCTCGGCCTGGCGCGCAGCTTCCAGGTGTCGAACCTGTTCAACAAGCTGTCGGTGTTCGAGAACATCCGCTGCGCGGTGCTGTGGTCGATGGGCTACCGCTACGTGTTCTGGAGGTTCCTGTCCGACCTTCACGATGCCAACGACCGCGCCGAAGAGGTCATGAAGATGATCAAGCTCGACAAGAAGCGTGACATCGCGGCGGTCAACCTCACCTACGCCGAACAGCGTGCGCTGGAAGTGGGCATCACCATCGCCGGCGGCGCGAGCGTGGTGCTGCTCGACGAACCCACCGCCGGCATGAGCAAGAGCGAAACCTCGCGCTTCATCCAGCTGATTCGCGAGGTGACGGTGGGCAAGACCTTGCTGACGGTGGAGCACGACATGGGCGTGGTGTTCGGCCTGGCCGACAAGATTGCCGTGCTCGTGTACGGCGAAGTGATCGCCTTCGACACGCCCGACGCCGTGCGCGGCAATGCTCGTGTGCAAGAGGCGTACCTCGGTTCGATCCTGGCCGATCAGCAAGCTGCGGGGCACTGACATGAAGCCCCCACGTTCACTTTGTTCACTGCCCCCCGAGGGGGCGCAGGCCTCCCTTGGGACGGCCCGGCGGAAGACCTGATATGACGATGCTGAATCTGCAAGACCTGCACGCCTACTACGGCAAGAGCCACGTGCTGCATGGTGTCTCTCTCAACGTGAAAGAGGGCGAGATCGTCAGCCTTCTGGGGCGCAATGGCTCGGGCCGCTCAACCACCGTCAAGGCGGTGATGGGCCTGGTCCATGGCACAGGCTCGGTGAAATGGCGTGACAAGGAGATCCTGGGCCAGAAGGCCTACCAGATCGCCCACGCCGGCATCGGCTACGTGCCCGAGAACCGCGATATCTTTCCCAAGCTCACCGTGCACCAGAACCTGATGCTCGGCGAGAAGGGCAAGGCCAAGAAGCCGCGCTGGTCGTTCGACGACATGTACTCGCTGTTCCCGCGCCTGAAGGAACGCCAGCACACCGAAGCCGGTGTGTTGTCGGGCGGCGAGCAGCAGATGCTCACGCTGTGCCGAACCCTGATGGGCGACCCCGACCTGATCATGATCGACGAGCCGACCGAAGGCCTGGCGCCCAAGATCGTGGAGCAGGTGGCCGAATACCTGAAGGAGCTCAAGCGACGCGGCATTTCGGTGCTGCTGGTGGAGCAAAAGCTCACCATCGCGCTTGAGATCTCTGAGCGCTGCTATGTGATGGGGCACGGCCAGGTGGTGTTCGAAGGAACACCGACCGAGCTACGTGCCAACGGGGATATTCGCAAGGAGTGGCTGGAGGTCTAACATCTTCGGCTGAGCCGCCGAGCCGGCACTGTTTCGAGCGAAAACCGCGTTGCGCGTGTTGTCGCTGACGGGACAGGAGCCGGCTTTTTTGCTTTTTAGAATCGAACGATCGTTCGCTTTGCGAGCTGCGTTTTTGCTGACCTACCGAGGGCCCACCCCATGAGTGCCAACTACGAACTGCGCGGCAACATTGCCGTCATCACGCTCAACAACCCCCCCGTCAACGGCCTCGGGCTGGACACCCGGGTGGGCATCACCCAGGGCCTGGAAAAGGCGCTGGCCGACAAGGCGGTGAAGGCCATCGTGATCACCGGCGCCGGCAAGGCGTTTTCGGGTGGCGCCGACATCAAGGAGTTTGGTTCGCCGAAGGCCATGGCCGAGCCGAATCTGCTGAGCGTGATCTCGGCGCTGGAGAACAGCAGCAAACCGGTGGTCGCGGCCATCCACAGCGTTTGCATGGGCGGTGGGCTCGAATTGGCGCTGGGCTGCCATTACCGCCTGGTGTCACCAGGCACGTTGGTCGCGCTGCCCGAAGTCAAACTCGGCCTGCTGCCGGGTGCCGGTGGCACGCAGCGCCTGCCACGTGTGCTGGGTGTCGAAACTGCACTGAACATGATCGTGAGTGGCGAGCCGGTCAAGAGCGAGATGCTGGCCGCTGCGCCTGGCCAGAAGCTGTTCGACATGCTGGTCGATGGCGATCTGATGGCCGCTGCCCTGGCATTCGCCGCTGAAGTTGCAGACAAGCGCCCGCTGCCCCTGGTGCGTAACCTCAAGGCCCAGCACGCCAACGCCGACGCCTTCTTCCAGTTCGCACGCAACACCGTGGGCGCCATGTCGCGCAACTACCCGGCGCCGCTGCAGTGCGTGGAGGCGGTCGCCAACTCGGTCTACAAAAAATTCGACGAAGGCATGCGCCTCGAACTGGCGGCCTTCCAGTCGCTCATGTTCACGCCGGAGAGCCGTGCCTTGCGCCACCTCTTCGTGGCCGAGCGTGCTGCCAGCAAGATCCCCGACGTGCCGGCCGACACGCCCGTGCGCGACATCAAGCAGCTGGCCGTCATCGGCGCCGGCACCATGGGGGGCGGCATCGCGATGAACTTCCTCAACGCCGGCATTCCGGTGGTCATGCTGGAGATGAAGCAAGAGGCGCTCGACAAGGGCGTGGGCGTCATCCGCAAGAACTACGAAGCCCAGGTCAAGAAGGGCAAACTCAAGCAAGACAAGCTCGACCAACGCATGGCCTTGCTCACGACCACGCTGAACTACGGTGACTTGAAAAACGCCGATATGGTGATCGAAGCCGTGTTCGAAGACCTCGGCGTCAAAGAACAGGTGTTCAAGCAGCTCGACGAGGTGATGAAGCCGGGCGCCATCCTCGCGAGCAACACCTCCACGCTGGATGTGAACAAGATCGCCGCTTTCACCAAGCGCCCGCAAGACGTGATCGGCATGCACTTTTTCAGCCCGGCCAACGTGATGCGTTTGCTGGAAGTGATCCGTGGCGAGAAGACGGCGAAAGACGTGCTCGCAACCGTGATGCAGCTCGGCAAGAAGATCAAGAAGACCTGCGTGGTCTCGGGCGTGTGCGACGGCTTCATCGGCAACCGCATGATCGAGCAGTACTCGCGCCAGGCCGGCTTCCTGCTGGAAGAGGGCGCCACACCCGAGCAGGTCGACAAGGCCATCGAGAAGATGGGTTTTGCGATGGGCCCGTTCCGCATGGGCGACCTGGCCGGCAACGACATCGGCTGGTACATCCGCAAGCGCCGAGCCGTCGATCAACCCGACCTGATGTACAGCAAGACCGCCGACCTGCTGTGCGAAATGGGCCGCTTCGGCCAAAAGACGAATGCCGGCTGGTACGACTACGTGCCGGGCAAGCGCGACGCCATCCCCTCCAAGGCGGTGGTCGAGATGATCGAGAAGGAGCGTGCACGCCGGGGCATCACGCCGCGCAAGATCAGCGACGACGAGATCGTGCAACGCCTCATCTACGCCCTCGTGAACGAAGGCGCCAAGATCGTGGAAGAGGGCATTGCCTCTCGCGCTTCCGACATCGACATGGTCTACCTCACCGGCTATGGCTTCCCCGCCTACCGCGGCGGCCCCATGTGCTATGCCGACACCCAGGGCCTCTTCAACGTGGTCGCCAGCATGAAGCGCTTTGCGCAGAACCCGCTCGACGACGCCACGTTCTGGCAGCCTGCGCCCTTGCTGGCCAGGCTGGCCGCCGAAGGCAAGACCTTCAGCTGATTGGGGCCCCACTCTCCGTTCGCCCTGAGCTTGTCGAAGGGCTTCGACAGGCTCAGCCCGAACGGGCATTTCAAGGAGACAAGATGGAACGCGCCACTTTTACCCGCATGGAAGAGAGCACCGCGCAAGACTGGCAAGTGATCGCCGGCGAATCCAAGGAGTTCGGACGCGGCCTGCCCGACCGGCTGATGACGCACCTGAAGCTGCTCGAAGGTGACTACGGCGGCTTCCCGGTCGACCGCTACACCCACTCGCTGCAGACGGCCACGCGGGCCTTGAAGGCGGGTTGCGACGAAGAGTACGTGGTGTGCGCGCTGTTCCATGACGTCGGCGACACGCTGGGCTCGGCCAACCACTTCGACGTGGCCGCGGCCATCCTGAAGCCCTTCGTCAGCGAAGCCAACCACTGGATGGTGCAGCACCACGGCATCTTCCAGGGCTACTACTTCTTCCACCACCTCGGGCTCAACCGCAACCTGCGCGACCAGTTTGCCAGCCAACCGCACTACGCGCGCACCGAAGAGTTTTGCGCGCTGTACGACAACCCGGCCTTCGACCCCAAGGGCGAGACGCTGCCGATGAGCGAGTTCGAGCCCATGGTTCGACGCGTGTTCGCCAAACCCAAGAACAGCATCTACATGGCGGTTCTGGCCACAGAAACCTGAATCCATTTTCCGGAGCACACACCATGACATCTGCCGTGATCGTTTCCACCGCACGCACGCCGCTCGCCAAGAGCTGGAAGGGCGCTTTCAACATGACCCACGGCGCCACGCTCGGGGGCCTGGCCGTCAAGGCCGCCGTCGAACGCGCCGGCATCGAAGGCGCTGAAGTCGACGACGTGATCATGGGCTGCGCCACGCCCGAAGGCGCGACCGGCAGCAACATCGCGCGCCAGATCGCGCTGCGCGCCGGCCTGCCCGTCACCGCCAGCGGCATGACGATCAACCGCTTCTGCTCCAGCGGCCTGCAGACCATCGCCACCGCAGCACAACGCATCATTGCCGGCGAAGGCGACGTGTACGTGGCCGGCGGCGTGGAAAGCATCTCCTGCGTGCAGAACGAAGCCAACACGCACATGATCGTCGACAGCTGGCTGCGCGAGCACAAGCCCGAGATCTACTGGAACATGCTGCAGACCGCCGAGAACGTGGCCAAACGCTACAAGATCGGCCGTGACCGCATGGACGCTTATGGCGCCCAGAGCCAGCAGCGAGCTTGTGCCGCACAAGAAGCCGGCAAGTTCAATGACGAGATGATTTCCGTCACCACTATCGCTGGTGTCGCCGACCCGGTGCTGGGCCTTCGCACAAAGGAAGTCACCATCAGCGCCGACGAAGGCCTGCGCGCTGGCACCACCGCCGAAGGCATCGCCGGCATCAAACCCGCCATGCCCGGCGGTGTGATCTCGGCCGGCAACGCCAGCCAGTTCAGCGACGGCGCCGGTGCCTGCGTGCTGATGAGCGAGAGGCTGGCCGAACAGCGCGGCTTCAAGCCGCTGGGCCGCTTCCTCGGCTTTGCAGTCGCGGGCTGCGAGCCTGACGAAATGGGCATCGGCCCGGTGTTCGCCGTGCCCAAGGTGCTGAAGAAGCTGGGCCTGAAGGTCAGCGACATCGACCTGTGGGAGTTGAACGAAGCCTTCGCCG